>JBKOYW010000331.1:0-5866 GCA_046744275.1 Actinomycetota bacterium | reverse complement strand
CGAGGGACCCGCGTGAGGCTGGGCACCCAGGTCTTCGAGGCGCTGGGCACGGTCTACGACCCGGAGCTCGACGAGCCGATCACCACGCTCGGCTTCGTCGGCTCCTGCGTCGTGTCCGACCGCGGCGACGTCGACGTGCGGTTGCGGCTCCCGACGCCGCAGTGCGCGCCGAACTTCGCGTTCCTGATGGCGGCCGATGCACGGGCGGCCCTGCGCCGGCTGCCGGAGGCGCGCGAGGTGAGGGTCGTGCTCGAGGACCACTACACGGGCGAGGAGATCAACGCCGCGGTCGGCCGCGGGGCCGGGTTTGACTCCGCCTTCCCGGGCGAGACCGCGGGCGAGCTCGACGCCCTGCGTGCGCTGTTCCGGCGCAAGGCGCTGCTCGCCCGCCAGGCGCGGTTGCTGGACTCGCCGGCGCGGACGCTGGGCGAGCTGCGGGGGCCCGACGCGGATCGCGTCCGCGCGCTGCGACGGGCGCTCGGCATCGACGCCTCGGACGATGCGCCGGCCTTCGTCACGGGCGACGGCACGCCGGTGGCGGCGTCCGACGTGCGATTCCGCCGGATGGCGTCGCTGACCGCGCTGTCGCTGGAAACCAACGGAGCCATGTGCCGGGACCTGTTGAAGGTTCGCTACGGGGAGGAGGTGGCGGCATGAGGGCAGCCCGCCTTCACGCGTATCACGAGCCCTTGAAGCTCGAAGAGGTCGACGAGCCGAAGGCCGTCGGGCCGCTCGACGTGATCGTGAGGATCGGCGCGGCCGGCCTGTGCCGCACCGACCTGCACATCCAGGAGGGGCAGTGGGCCGAGAAGTCCCAGGTCCAGCTGCCCTACACGCCCGGCCACGAGAACGCGGGCTGGATCCACGAGGTCGGCTCCGGGGTGACCAACGTCGAGGTCGGCGACACCGTGATCGTGCACCCGTTCATCACGTGCGGGCTGTGCCGGGCGTGCCGCCGCGGCGACGACATGCACTGCGAGAACGGCTCGTTCCCGGGCATCAACCGCGACGGCGGCTTCGCCGACTTCCTGCACACCAGCGCGCGCTCGGTCGTCAAGCTCGACCCGTCGCTGCACCCGACGCAGATCGCGGCGCTCGCCGACGCCGGCCTGACCGCGATCCACGCCGTCAAGAAGGCGATCCCGGTGCTCGGCGCCGGGACGAAGGTCGTCGTGATCGGCGCGGGCGGGCTCGGCCACATCGGCATCCAGTGCCTGAAGGCGTACACGCCGGCCGAGATCATCGTCGTCGACCCGAACGACAAGGCGCTCGCGCTCGCCGGCGAGGTCGGGGCCGACCACACGGTCAAGGTCGACGGCAGCCAGCGCGGCACCGTCGCGGCGCTGACCGATGGCAAGGGCGCCGAGGCGATCATCGACTTCGTCGGCGAGAAGGGCGCCATCGAGGACGGGATCGAGATGGTCCAGGACGGCGGCTTCTACTACGTGATCGGCTACGGCGAGAACATCAACATCCCCACGATCGACGTCATCTCGCGCGAGATCTCGTTCATCGGGAACCTCGTCGGGACCTACGTCGACCTGCAGGATCTGATGACGCTGACCGCGCAGGGCCAGGTCACCCTGCACACGAGCACCTATCCGCTCGACGCCATCAACGACGCGATGGCCGACCTCGACAACGGGCGGCTCCAGGGCCGCGGCATCCTCGTGCCCGCGGGCGCGGCGTAAGGAGGCGCAATGGGCAAGCGGCTGTTCTTCAATCACGAGGCACGCCAGCTGCTGCAGGCCGGCGTCGACGAGCTGGCCAACACGGTCAAGGTGACGCTCGGCCCGAAGGGGCGGAACGTCGTGCTCGAGCGCCTGACCGGCGCGCCGACGATCACCAACGACGGCGTGTCGATCGCTCGCGAGATCGAGCTCGGCGACCAGTACAAGAACATGGGCGCCCAGCTCGTCCGCGAGGTGGCGAACCGCACGAGCGACCTGACAGGCGACGGCACGACGACCGCGACGCTGCTCGCCCAGGCGATCGTGCGCGAGGGCATGCGGGCGCTCGACGCGGGCGCCAATCCGATGCTGCTGCGCCGCGGGATCGAGGAGGCGACCGAGCTGCTGTCGGTAGAGCTGCGCCGGATGGCGCGGCCGGTCGAGGGCCGCGACGCCCTGCTCCACGTGGCCACGATCGCCGCCAAGGAGGACCACGTCATCGGCAGCGCGGTCGCGGACGCGCTCGACCGCGTCGGCGCCGAGGGCGTGGTCACGCTCGAGGAGAGCGACGTCCCCGGCATCGAGGTCTCGTTCGTCGACGGGATGGTGGTCGAGAACGGCTGGGTGTCGCCGTACATGGTGCGCGACCAGGAGCGGATGGAGACGGTCTTCGAGGACCCGCACATCCTCATGACCAACAAGCCGATCTCGCACCCGAACGACCTCCTCCCCACGCTCGACCTCGTGATGAAGGACCCGCGGCCGCTCGTGATCCTGGCCGAGAAGGTCGACGGCGGCGCGCTCGGCATGCTGGTGGCCAACAACCAGCACCGCACGATCGAGGCCGTCGCGACGAGGGCCCCGGGGTTCGGGCACCGGCGCATCCAGCACCTCGGCGACCTGGCCGCGTTCTGCGGCGGTCAGGTGATCGCCGAGGAGGCCGGCCTTGCGCTGGACCGGGTCAGGCCCGAGCACCTCGGGACGGCCCGCCGCGTCATCGTCACCGCCGACTCGACCACCTTCATCGAGGGCGGCGGGTCGGCGGAGGCGGTGCAGGGCCGGCTCGCGCAGATCCGCGTCGAGCTCGGCCGGGCGGTGCACGAGCGCGACGAGGAGATCCTGCAGGAGCGGCTCGCGCGGCTGGCCTCCAACACCGCCGTGATCCGCGTCGGCGGGGCGACCGACGTCGTCCGCAACGAACGCTTCCGGCGCACCGAGGGCGCGCTCGCAGCGACGCAGGCGGCGGTCGCCGAGGGGATCGTGCCGGGCGGCGGGACCGCGCTGCTGCGCAGCGCCCCGGCGCTCGACGCGCTCCAGCTCGAGGGCGACTACGCGCGCGGCGCCGAGGTGGTCCGCAGCGTCCTGTCGGAGCCGCTGTACTGGATCGCGAGCAACGCCGGCTACGACGGCCAGGCGGCGATCGACCAGGTGGGCGCGATGCCGCCCGGGCACGGGCTTGACGCCCTCACGGGCGAGTTCGGCGACCTCTACGCGAAGGGGATCGTCGACCCCGTGCGGGTGACGCGGCTGAGCCTCGAGCACGCGGCATCGGTCGCCGCGCTGCTGCTCACCACCGAGGCCCTCGTCGCCGAGGAGCTGATCGCGCAGCCGGGCGCGGTCATCGCACCCGGGTTCGGCGACCTCGCCGAGGGCCTCGCGCGACCCTCGTCACCGATCTGAGGGCCGCCCCGGCCGGCAACTCAGGTCTGCGGCGCGACGCCCGACGGGGCGGGGGGCGCCGGCGTTGTGGTCTCCGGCGGTTTGAGGGCGGGCCGATCCGCCTTGCCGACCTCCTCGAGGACGTCCTGTGCCTGCTTGTCGACGAAGCGCGTGAGCAGTTGCTGCGCGTAGCCGAACAGGATTGCCCACGCGAGGATCTGCGCCGGGGAGTCGAGGGCGCTGAGCCCCGGCACGAACTCGCCGCGCATCAGCAGCAGGCCCAGGAACGCGGTCAGCGCGCCGGTCGGAAGCTTCAGGACCGCGAGCGCGATCGGGAGGCTGTAGGGCGTCGACGTGCCCTTGATCGCGCCGAGCGTCGTCGCCCCCGCCACCGCCGCGGCAACGATGCCCATGAGCACGACGACGGGGATGTCCCACGAGTCGGCCACCTTCCGCTCCGCGTCGTCGATCTCCACCTGCGAGGGCGGCTGCGCGGCCGCAGCCGCCTGCTCCTCGCCCGCGGCAGGCTCCTCGCCCGCGGCAGGCTCCTCGACCGCGGCAGGCTCCTCGTCTGAAACCGGCCCGACGCTCGTCGGGCACACGATCTCGTTCTCCTCGGGGTTGAAGCACAGCGGCACGACGCCCGGGTTGGTGATGCCGAGTACGACCAGCCCGGCCGTTGCGAGCGCGAGCACGAGGGCGGTCACGAGGAGCACGTTGCGGAAGCTGCGGACCCGCGTGATCTCACGCCGGGACTCGAGGCTCGCGATCCGCACGGCGGCGATGACGGCATCCCGCTCGACGTCGTTGAGCGACTGGTCATCGCGGGCCGCCAGCTTCTCGATCCGGGTCCGGCGCGCATCGTCGGCCGGCAGGTGGCCGCGCACGTGGGCGAGCAGGTTGTGCATCTGGCCCTGTACGTACTTCCCGCCGGCGAGGCGCAGGACCTCGCTCTCGGCGGCATCGAGGTTGCTGTTCGCGCGCTCCACCGCCGCTCCGCCGAGCGACACCTTGGCCCTGCCGAACCAGCGCTGCTCATTCGCCGATGTCCCCTCCGCCGCCTCCCTGGCAGCGTCGAGGTGGTCGTAGATGCTCTGCACAGCCGTCTGGATCTCGGGCTTTCGACCGTCCGGGTCCTCGGTCAGCCGGAACCAGTCGGTGACGTAGCGGAGCTCTCGGCCGCGGGTGAGGGCGTGCTCTCTCCACGATGTCGTTGTCGGCCCGCCGACCGGGAACGAAGGTGGGGTCGACGGCTGATTCGTGGGCGCCGACGGGTGATTCGTGTCTGGTGGCACCGGGTCGACCACGGTCCGACGCTACGCCCGTCGATTTGATGGGTCAAGTCTGCTAACCGGTCAGGTCGCGGTGATCCATGAAGTGCGGTTCTCCGCACTCAAGGGTCGACGTACCCCCACCATCGCCGTCGGGGCACCTCCGGTGCGCCCGCCCCCGCCCGCCCGTACCGTCGGTGCATGTCCGCTCGCGCCCTCTCCCTCTCCCCAGCCGCCCGCGCGCAGCTCGGCATCTTCCTCCTCGCCTACCTGCTCTACAGCGCCGCCCGCTTCGTCACGATCGGCGACCTCGGGGTCGCCCAGGCCAACGCCGACTGGATCATGGACCTCGAGCACCACCTCCACGTCGGCGTCGAGGCCACTGTGCAGCAGGCGCTTACCGGGACGTGGGTGCTGTGGGTGCTGAACCACCTCTATCTCGCCGCCCAGCTGGTGGTGCTCCCCGGCTCGCTGATCTTCCTCTACCGCCGCTCGCGGCCCCTGTACGCGCGGCTGCGCAACACGATCCTCGCCACCTGGGTGCTGTCGATCCCGATCTACGCCGCGTTCCCGGTCGCGCGCCCGCGGCTGGCCGACTCCGGCCTGGTCGACACGATCACCACCCAGACCGGCCTGTCGCTCGACTCGTCGCTGACCACGAGCTTCTACAACGAGCTCGCCGCGGTGCCCAGCCTGCACGTCGGCTTTGCAGTAGTGATCGGGATCATCGTGGCGGCCGCGGTCCGCAGCCCGATGCTCAAGCTGCTGTGGCTGCTGTGGGGCCCGGCGATCGGCCTCGCGGTCGTGGCGACCGGCAACCACTACGTGTTCGACATCGCCGCCGGCGTGCTCGCCGCAGCGCTCGGCTACGCGCTCGGCGCGGCCGTCGCGCGCGCCAAGCCGCGGACGCGCGAGCTCGCCTCGGCGCGCCCCTGCTTCGGCGAGGCTTAGGCCGCCGGAGCCGGGCTGCGCCGCGCGGGCCGCACGGTGACGAGCAGCTGGCGCCAGCTCACCGCGCGCAGGCAGATCGCGAGCGAGAGAATGGTCCCGACCACGGTCAGGACCGCACTGGTGCCGAGGAAGAACGCCGCGACCTGACCGGAGGGGATCGCAGCGCCGGTCACCGGCTCGAACGCGGCGGCCAGCATCGCCGCGCCGGCGCCGACCGACGCGGGCGCGAACGGCAGGAGCCGCCCGCCCGTCTGGGCGCCGACCACGAGCAGCACGGCCGCCGGGGTGGCGGGCAGGCCGAACGCGGCCAGGAAG
>JBKOYW010000073.1:0-6608 GCA_046744275.1 Actinomycetota bacterium | reverse complement strand
CGCGGATCCACGGCAACGAGCTGCACAGCACCGAGGCCGTGCTGCAGATCCTCAAGTATCTGGGGAGCAGCGGCAGCGCGGAAGCCCGGCGGATCAGAGATGCCCTGACCGTCGTCGTGATCCCGATGTACAACCCGGATGGCGCGACGGCCAACATCCGCCAGAGCACGACGCCGTTCCGGATCGATCTCAATCGCGACTGGGAGAACTTCGCCCAGCCGGAGTCGCGCGCCTTCTACGCGCTCTGGGACCGGCTCCGGCCGAGGCTGGCATGGACCTGCACCACTTCGGGCAGGCGTCGCGCGTCCAGGGGACGAACGAGTTGAACTCGTTCCAGATCGGGGCGCGGTCGATCGACCCGAGCCGGATGACGGCCGAGCAGTGGCTGACGAACCGCCAGATGGCGATGATCTCGGTCGACGCGGTCAGCCGTCTGGGCACGGCGGGCGTCGCTCGGTATCCGTTGATCGACATCACCAACGCCGTGCTCAGCCGCATGCTGATGGGCGGCCCCGGGCCGGGCGGGAGCGTTCCCGGCTTCATGACCCAGGGCGCGATCTTCTATGAGGTCCGCTCGGTCGGGCAGAAGAGCAACGGCATGCTCGAGCAGCTGTTCGTGCGGCCGTCGATGGCGGTCCTGAACGCGGCCGCGGACGGCAGCCTCTACGGCCACCCGGGAACCGGATGGGAGGCTCTCCCGTTCGGCGAGGCCGTGGCCTGCGGCGGCGGGCCCGACTTCTAGGTTCCGACGATCTCCGCCGGGGGCCGACCAGGCGCCCGGCGGAGATCGGCTGTACCATCGGCTCGCCATGCGGGCGGGGGAAGCACGCATGGCAGGTTCATCCACCCTGGGAGGGGCAGATATGGCGGGGAAGTCGCTTCTCCTCACGCTCGTCCTGTTCGCCGTGCTCGCGCCGGCCGCCTACGCGCAGGACTCCAACGCCGACTGCCGGAATCTCGACGACCCGGTGTTCTCGGGCTGGACGAGCTACGCGCAGCTCGGTACCGCGCTGGACCGGATCGAGCGCACCAGTCGTAACCGCGTCGAGGTCGACGTCATCGGCCACACCGCCCGAGGGCGGAACCTGTACGCAGCCCGCGTCGGCTCCGGCGACCGCGTGATGCTCGTCACCAGCGCCATCCACGGCAACGAGAAGACCGGAACCGAGGCGCTCCTGCACTGGCTGCAGCACATCGGTTCGAGCCAGACCGCCGAGAGGCAGGCGCTGCTCGAGGGCATCACGTTCGTCGCGGTGCCGATGATCAACCCCGACGGTGGCGAGCTCAATCGGCGCCAGAACGACCTTCCGTGGTCCGAGGTCGTCGAGACGTTCCCGCAGCTCGCCGGCGCGGAGCCCGCCTGGTACTACAGCCGCAGCGCGGCCGGATTCGACCTCAACCGCGACTTCAACCCGGATCTCGCGTACGAGCCGCGGGCGCAGGACCTCCCGGGCGCGGACGCCCTGCCCGGCTTCTACCTGACGCCCGAGTCGCGCACGCTGCGCGCGCTCTACCTCGATCTGCGCGACGAGTTCGGCGCGGTCGACGCGTACGTCGACCTGCATCACATGGGCCCGTGCGAGCAGATCGAAGGCGACGGCGACTACGTCACCGTCACGCTCGACTACCCGCCGCTCGGCCCCGAGGACAGCGACAAGTACGCCGCCTGGCCGCTGCTGGACCAGGACAAGTCGCGCCGGTTCGCATATGCCGCCTACCTCGGGATGCGCGACCACGCCGGCAACGGCAACGCGGACCAGTCGCCGTTCCTCGGCGGCATCGCCCGCTACCTGCACCCGCAGACGCGCGACCTGCCCGGCCAGGCCCGGAGCTCGTTCGCGCTCAACGGCACGGGCACCGTCCTGTTCGAGGTCCGCGGCCAGTCCGACGACTTCGGCCAGAAGAAGAACGGCCAGCTCACGGCGATCGTCGAGGCGGGCGTCGCGGGCCTCGCGGAGCGGCTCGCCGACGGCTCGGTCGACACGCTCGACGGCGACCGGTTCTTCGATCTGCCCGACTACGGCTGGGACGACTGAGCGGCCGCGAACGAGGAGGCGCCGGCAGCCGGCACGGCGCCTCCTCGGCAGCGGCGACCGAGGGAGAGCCCCACGCGCCGCGGTGACGGCGCGTCATCCACGTAGACGTCGAGCGGGATGCACGCCGGCACGCGTGTCAGGACGAACCCGGACCAGAAGGTGACCGCCACTCCGCCCGCCGTGCTCCCGGATGGGCCGTCCGGGCTGTACTGCCGAGTCGGCCTGCCGGGCCGGCACGCCGCGAACGTCACGCTCCGGTAGGTGTCGCGCAACCTGATCTCTCCCTGCGGAAGCGGCCCGTAGGCGAGGCCGGCGAAGGTCGGCGCGCGTTCGGCGAGTCGCACGGTCACCGTGTGTCCGGCCGCGACGAGCAGCGGGAACTTGTTCCCGCCGACCTCGCGGACCGTGCTCGCGGGGGTGAAGGCGCCCCCGACCAGCACGAGCGGACCGACCACGAGATTCCGCGGGTCGGCGAACGCGCCGGGGAAGTCCGCCTCTGACCTGGTTGAGCAGCCCGCCGAGGCACTCCGGAACCTGGAGCGCGACGACGCCCGCGTCGTCCGGTCGCTCGCCACGGCAGCGTCTCGGGTAGCGGGCGGCTCGGATGACCCGCCCGAAACGACGAGCACCACCGCAGCGGCCGCCGCGGCCGTGCCCAACGCCATAGCGGTCACGACTCGGGTTGTCACGCACCAGCACTACGTTGTCGACGCCCGCGAGGTTCCCGCCTCGCGATCGCCGGCTGCGCCGCCGAGTCAGGCGTGCGGGTGCCGCGCGCGCTCGAGCTCCGGAATGAACCGCCCGGGGTCGAACGCCTCGGCGTCTTCCCAGAACTGTGGATGCCGGTGCGTCGCGAACTGGCTCACCACGACGTTGGCGCCCTCGGGGATCAGGTAGCCGCCGATCTCGTTCTCGGTTACCGACAGCCGGCCGAGCGCGTAGGCGGGCGGGTAGAGGCGCATCGCCTCCTTGATCGCCATCGTCGTGCGCTCGAGGGCGGGCACGTCGTCGAGCGTCGGAGCCCGGCTGTCGAGGACGGCATGGAGCTCGTCGTGGACGAGCTGCTGCTCGCTCGGATGGCGGCCGAGGAGGTGGAGCGTGAACGTCAGCGCGGTGGACGTGGTCTCATGGCCAGCGAGCAGGAAGATCAGCGCCTCGTCGCGCACCTGCTGGGCGTCCATCGCTTCGCCGGTGTCCGGATCGCGTGCGCGCAGCAGCCGAGAGAGCAGATCCTCGCCATCGGCTCCGGCCTGCCGCCGGTGCGCGATCAGCTCGTCGATCACCTCGTAGAGCGCTCGCCGTGCGCGCGCCGCCCGGCGATTGTCCGGGGTCGGCCAGGACGCGGGCGGCGCCAGCGGCGACATGGCGCGCCGGAACGTGTGCCGGTTGAGCACCGGGAAGGCCGAGTCGAGCACCGGGCCCGCCCTGGCCACGTCGTCGCCGAAGATCGCTCGCCCGACAACTCGGAGCGCCAGCCGGACCATCTCGGCGTTCGCGTCGACCTCCCCGCCGTGACGGGCGGCGCGATCCCAGCCCTCGGCGACGGCAGCGGCCTCCTCGGCCATCAGCTCCGCGTGCGCCGCGACCTGCTTGCGCGTGAACAGCGGCTGTACGAGCCGCCGCTGCCGTTGCCAGAGCTCGCCCTCGCTGGTCAGCAGCCCCCAACCGAAGGCCCGCGCGATCTGCGTGTAGAACCGGTTGCCCTTCGAGTAGCCCTCGCGCGACCCGGCCAGCACGGCCTTGACCCCATCGGGATGGAACACGCAGTACAGGTCGAAGCGGACGCCGGGCGGTCCGACTACCAGCCGCACGACGTCCCCGACCTCGCGCATCACGCGCTCGTACGTGCGGATCTGGCTCCGGCGCAGGTCGAGCGCCGAGCCGAGCAGCGGGTTCGCCCGCGGATGGGCCGGCGCTGCGGTCATGGCTCGATGTTCTGGTTGAGCCGGAAGTGGTTGCCTGGGTCGTAGCGGCGCTTGAGCCCGACGAGCCGCCCGTAGTTGGGTCCGTACGCCTGGTGCACGCGGTCGTGGTCGTCGGCCGACAGGTAGTTCATGTACGAGCGCTCGGCCATGTATGGCGACAGTGCGTCGAAGGTCTCGCGCGCCCAGGCGGTTCCTGCCTCGGTGTCAGCGGGGTCGGTCCACTGCGAGATCAACAGGAGGTTGTATCCCGGTTCCCGGTGCGGGTAGGCCGTGGCGGTGGGAGCGACGCGCGTGACCGCGCCGTGGAACTCCTCGATGATGAGCGCGCAGAGCTCGCTGGGCGCCCGCTCGAACGCGCTGGTCAGCACCTCGACGGCCGGATCCGAGAGCTCCGAGAAGAACGCCGACTTCCAGTAGTTGAGCGCGCCCGGGAACAGCCAGTCGACCCCGGTGTTCACGACCGGATAGGGCATGCGCCGGACCATATCCACGGCCGGCCGGCCGAACACGCGCAGCGGGCGGATGTCGGCCTCGGCCCGATCGGAGTCCTCGCCCGCGTGGCATAGGGCGATACCGCAAAGCTTCGCCGCCGATCCATCCGGGGCATGGAGGAAGGCCACCTGCGTGGAGAGCTCGTCCGGAAGGTCCGCGGCGAACTCGCGGAAGAACGAGAGGAGTCGCGGCGCCGCCTCGAGCGGATGCAGGCTCGCACCGCCGAGCACGCTTGCGACCGGGTGCGCCTGGAACTCGAACGAGGTCACGACGCCGAAGTTGCCCCCGCCCCCGCGAAGCGCCCAGAAGAGGTCGGGATCGGTGTCCTCGGCCGCGGTGACGACCGCGCCGGACGCGAGCACGACCTCCGCCGACACGAGGTTGTCGACGGCCATCCCGTACTTGCCCATCAGCCAGGCGATCCCGCCGCCGAGCGTGAGGCCGGCGATCCCGGTGAGCGAGATGACGCCGCTTGGAGTGGCGAGTCCGAACGCAGCGGTGGCGCGGTCGAGCTCGCCGACCCGGACGCCGGCCTGGGCGCGGACCGTCCGTCGCGCCGGGTCGACGTGGACGCCTTTCATGAGGGAGAGGTCGATCATCAGCCCGCCTTCGGTGACCGCCTTGCCGGCGACGTTGTGACCGCCGCCGCGGACGGAGATCTCGAGCCCTTCCTCCCTGCCGAAGTTGACTGCGTCGGCTACGTCCGCGGTATGCAGGCAGCGCGCGATCACGGCGGGACGCTTGTCGATCAACCTGTTGTGGACGCGCCGGGCCTCGTCGTATCCGCGGTCACCTGGAGCAAGGACCGGCCCCGAGACCACTTCCCCGAGCAACTGGACGGAATCCGCGCTCGCTACGCCAGACATTTGTGCGCTCCTTTGTACCGTTCGGTACAATACCGATCGGTACAGTACCAGGACACTATGGGACGCGCAAGAGCATTCGACGCCGATCAGGCCCTTGACAGGGCGATGACCGTGTTCTGGAGCAAGGGCTACGACGGGACGTCGCTCTCGGATCTCACGGAAGCGATGGGCATCAACCGCCCGAGCCTGTACGCCGCTTACGGCAACAAGCAGGAGCTGTTCCGCAAGGCCCTGGAGCGCTACGGCGAGGGCCCGTCCTCCTACGAGCGCGAGGCCCTCGCCCAGCCGACCGCGCGCCAGGTCGCCGAGGAGCTGTTGCGCGGCGCGGCCGACGTGCAGACCGATCCGGGTACTCCGGCCGGCTGCCTTGCCGTCCTGGGCACCACCTACTGCGCCGAGGACTCCTCGCCGATCGGCAAGATCGTGATCGCGTTCCGCCGCGCCGGCCAGGCCGCGATCCGCGAGCGCTTCGAGCGTGCGCGGGCCGAGGGCGATCTCCCGACGGACGCCGATCCCAAGGAGCTGACCGACTACATCGGGACCGTCGTCTGTGGCATGGCAGTGCAAGCGGCGTCCGGTGCAACCCGCGAAGACCTCGAACGCGTCATCGAGCTCGCCATGCGCGCGTGGCCGCGGTGACCGAAATCGAAGCCGGGCCGGATGCGCTGCACTCATGTCGTCTCTAGCTCGGCTGTCCGAGCGCGCAGGCCGGGGTGTTGCCGGCGGTGGCTCCCGACGCGAGCTGCGGGGTGACGATGTAGACGAACTCGAACACGCGGTCTTCGGCGAGCCGGTCGGTCACGATCGCCTCGCACCGGTAGAACGCCGTGTCGTCCCAGGCTCCGTCGAGGACGGCGTCGACGTCGAACATCTCGTCGGTGAATCGTCCGGAGGCGTCCGTCGCGCTCTGCCCGCCCAGCCCGAGACCCGCGAGGGCGCCGGCCGCGCCCACCTTCGCCGACAGCTCGACGGCCTCGCGGCGTGTCATCGGGTGCAGCGCGGCGTGCTCGAGGAGGAGGTCAGCCCTCATGGGTCATCGCGCGGGACGGATGCGGGCGCGCTGGGCGGCCGCGAAGCCTCCGGCGGCGACGAGGACGAGCCCGCCGGTCGCGGCGGCGCCGATACCGGCGGAGCCCCAGTTGAAGCTCTCGTCGGTCGCCTGAACGGGCGGCGGCGCCGACAGATCGCGCTGGGTCGGCGGGTCGAGGATGGGCCGGGCCACCGCAGGCGGCGCGGCGAGGGCGAGTGCTGCGAGCGCGGCCGCGGCGGTCCGCCGATGGGTCGTGGCG
>JBKOYW010000383.1:0-9330 GCA_046744275.1 Actinomycetota bacterium | reverse complement strand
CTTTGGCCCCGAGGGCGAGGACGGAGAGCAGGCTCTTGGCGTCGGCGTCGCGCGACCCGGCGCTGATCACGATGCGCGCGCTGAACTGCATCGCCGCGCGCACGAACTCGGCAGCCGGACGGGCGTGGAGGTCGACGCCGTCCGGCAGCGCGACGCGCGTCTCAGAGCTTGCTGTAGCCACGGGCCTCCTCCGCCGCCTGGACGACGAACTCGAGGTCCATGCCGGCCGACGCGGCCACCGCCGCTGCCACGGCGCCCTCCACGAGCGGGGCATCGGCCAACCGGGCGCGGTCACCGTCCTCGTCGAGCACGGCGCGGACCGTCAGGATCGCGCTGCCGAGGTCGCCGAGGATCACGACGCCGTCGCCGGTGTCGGCCGCGTCGATCGCGCCGCGCACGCGCGCGCCGTCGGTTCCGAGCCCGCCGTCGACGTCGCCGCCGGCGGGCTTGATCCGCACGTCCTCGCCGGCCATCTGACCGGCCAACTCGGCGGCGCCCGACGCGATCTGGCGACTGTGCGAGACGATGACGATCCCGACCACGCTCTCACTCCCTTGGGGTTCGCTCTTCCGAGGGGAGTCTAAAGTATCGAAGCCGATTCGACAATGCCGAATCCTAGCCATAAGCCGGTTCCGCAATCACAGGTCCGACGCGGCACGATCCAGTCCGTCGACCGCGCTGCGCGCATCCTGAAGGCGCTCGCGTCCGGACCGCGGCGACTGGGCGTCTCGCAGCTGGCCGACCAGCTCGGGCTCCAGCGGCCGACAGTCCACGGGCTGCTCCAGACGCTCCAGGCGCACGGCTTCGTCGAGCAGGACCGCGACTCCGACAAGTACCAGCTCGCCGCCGGCCTGCTGCACCTCGGCACGTCGTACCTGGACCACAACGAGCTGCGGGCGCGCTCGCTCGTGCACGCCGAGCGCCTCGCGGGCGAGGCGGGGGAGGCCGTCCGCGTCGGTGTCATGCACGGGTCCTCCGTTGTGGTCGTCCACCACGTGTTCCGTCCAGACGCCGCCTTCCAGGTGCTGGAGGTCGGCGCCCAGCTCCCCGCGCACGCGAGCGCGCTGGGCAAGGCCATGCTGGCGTGGGCCGAGCCGGAGCTGCTGGCCGAGCTGACCGCCGAGCCGCTCCCGCGCCTCACGCAGAAGACCCTGACGAGCGCCGGCCTGCTCGAGGAGCTCGAGACCGTGCGCGAGCGGGGCGTCGCGCGCGAGCGCGACGAGGCCGTGCTCGGGGAGTCGAGCCTCGCGGCGCCGATCTTCGACCACGCCGGGCACGCGGTCGGCGCGATCGGCGTCGTGGGCGACACGCCGCGCCTGCTCCCGCGCGGCCCTGCGAAGCGCGTCGTCGCCGCCGTGACGGAGGCCGCGCGCTCGATCTCGCGCGAGCTGGGCGCCGGGCGCCGGCCGCCTGACTGATCGAACGATCGCCGACAAGCGCTGATCGCGGCGCACAGAACTCAGGTCTAGACCTTATCCAGCCGTTAACCGGAGCAACAATGGCTCCGAGACTCCGTCACGACGAACGCGGCTTCACGCTCATCGAGCTGCTGGTCGTCATCCTGATCGTCGGCATCCTGGCGATACTCGTGCTCCCGATCTTCCTCAACCAGCGCGTGAAGGCGCAGGACGCCGAGGCGAAGGCGGGCGCGAAGCTCGCCGCCGGCACGCTGCAGGTGTACGAGCACGAAAACGAGACGTTCGAGGACGCCGACCGCGCGGCACTGGTCCGGATCGAGCCCGCGATCGCGTCGGTGCGCGGGCTGGTGATCGTCGGGGACGACGACGGCTTCGAGGTCTCGGTCGACTCGGTGTCCGGCGCCAACGGCGGCGGCCCGTTCGTGATCGAGTACGAGGCCGGCCGCACGGACCGCACCTGCCTGCAGCCCGGCGACGGCGGCTGCCCCGACGACGGCACCTGGTAGCCGCTCCTCACGCCTCCTCGAGCAGCCTGCGGTCGCGCAGATAGGTCGGTCTCGCCCTGGAGCGCGGTGGGCTCGACCGCCTCGCCCGCGCCGGCGACCGCGTCGAGCACCTGCGCGATCTCGTCGACCTCGACATGGCCGCCGGCCGCGAAGAAACGGCGCAGCCCGAGGTCCTCACTGCGGTAGAAGAGCACCGCCTGCGCCTCGGCGCCGTCGCGGCCGGCGCGCCCGATCTCCTGGTAGTACGCGTCGAGCGACTCGGAGATCTCGCCGTGGAAGACCCAGCGCACGTCGGCCTTGTCGATCCCCATGCCGAACGCGGTGGTGGCGACGACGACCTCGAGCGCCGAGTCCATGAACCGTTCCTGCACGGCGTCGCGCTCGGCCGCCCTCATGCCGGCGTGGTAGGAGGCCGCGGTCACGCCGCGCTCGCACAGCGACGCGGCCAGCTCCTCCGCCTGCCGGCGCGTGGCGACGTAGACGATGCCCGGCTTCGGCGCAGCCTCGACCGCGTCCTGCAGTGCCCGCAGCTTGCGCTCGGCGCCCTGCTCGCCGTGGAAGCGCTCGACCGCCAGCCTGATGTTGGGCCGGTCGAAGCCGCGGACGAGCACCTGGGGGTCGCGCAGCCCGAGCCGTTCGACGATCTCGTCACGCACCGGCGGCGCGGCGGTCGCGGTGAGCGCGAGGATGGCCGGCCGTCCCATCGCCTCGGCGGCCGCGCCGACGCGCAGGTACTCGGGACGGAAGTCGTGGCCCCACTCGGAGATGCAGTGCGCCTCGTCGACCACCAGCAGCGACGGCCGCGCGACCGCCAGCTCGGCGAGCACCTCGTCGTTGGCGAGCTGCTCCGGGGCGAGGAGCAGGAACTCGAGCGCGTTCTCGGCCAGCTCCGCGAGCGCCCGCTCGCGTTCGGAGGCGGGAAGGCTCGAGTTGAGCTGCGCCGCGCCGCCCGCGGCGCGCTCGGCCAGGTCCTCGACCTGGTCGCGCTGGAGCGCGATCAGCGGTGACACCACGACGGTCGACCCCTCGGTCAGCAGCCCGGCGATCTGGTAGATCGCGGACTTGCCGGAGCCGGTCGACATCACGACCAGGGTGTCGCGACCGGCGAGCACCGACTCGATCGCCTCGCGCTGGCCGGGGCGCAGCGTCGCGAAGCCGAACGCCTCGCGGGCGACCCGCTCGATCCGGTCCTCCACGACCGCCGCCTCCCCGGGGCCGCGCGCCGCCAAACGCCGGTGCGGAATCAACCCGGCGGCGGCGGCGTCCTTCTCTTAGGCACATCCTCCCCACGCTGACAAGGACTCCCCATGTACTACGGCCTCGCCACGCAGCACCGACCCCCGACCCGCCCGCAGCCTCGCATCCGCTGGATCCGCGAGGCGCCGACCGGCCTCGTCATCCGCTGGGACTGACCTCACCATCGGCCGCCGCCTTCTAGGGTGGCGGCCGATGAACGGAGGTCCGTGGAGCGGCCGCCGCCTGCACTTCGTCGGCATCGGCGGCGCGGGCATGAGCGGCCTGGCGATCGTCGCGCAGGCGCTCGGCGCCGACGTGACCGGATCGGACCGCGCGCCCGACTCGCCATACCTGCTGCACAGTGGGCTGACCGCCGTGCCCCATGACGCCGCGAACGTCCCGCACGGGGCCGAGGTCGTGGTCTCGAGCGCGATCCCGCCGGACAATCCGGAGCGCGTGGCCGCTCGCAAGCGCGGGCTGCGGGAGCTGCATCGCGCCGACCTGCTGGGCGAGATCACGCGACTGCGGCCGACGATCGCGGTCACGGGCACGCACGGCAAGACGACGACGTCGAGCATGGTCGTCCACGCCCTGCGCGGGTGCGGGCTGGACCCGGGCTACCTGGTCGGCGGCGAGGTGCGCTCGACCGGCTCCAACGCCGGTTGGGGGGAGGGCGAGTGGCTGGTGGTCGAGGCCGACGAGTCCGACCGCTCGCTCCTGAAGCTCTCACCGCGGATCGCGGTGCTCACGAACGCCGAGCTCGACCACCACGCGACGTACAGCTCCCAGCGCGACGTGGACGACACGTTCCGCGCGTTCCTCGGCTTGGCCGAGACGGTCGTGTTGGGTGACGACGCGGGGCTGACGCGCTTCGACGGCCGGGTCGCGCGGCCCGAGCACGTCTCGCTCGAGCCCGGCGGCTCGCGCTTCGAGGTCGACGGCGTGGCGGTGATGCTCCCGATCCCGGGCGTCCACAACGCCCGCAACGCGGCGACCGCGCTCGTCGCGTGCGCTCTGGCGGGCGCCGAGCTCGGGACCGCGGCCGCCGCGCTAGGCGACTTCAGCGGTGCAGGGCGGCGGTTCGAGCGGCTCGGCACGACGGCGTCCGGCGCGCTGGTGGTCGACGACTACGCGCACCACCCGACCGAGGTGCGAGCCACGATCGCCGCCGCTCGCACGCTCGAGCCGCGGCGCGTGGTGGCGGTCTTCCAGCCGCACCTGTTCTCGCGCACGCGTCACCAGTACCGCGAGTTCGGAGCCGCGCTCGCGCAGGCCGACGTGGTCGCGGTGATCGACGTCTACCCGGCGCGCGAGCGAGCCGAGGACTTCCCGGGCGTGACCGGCTGGCTGGTCGCCGCGGCGACTGCCGACGCGGCGGGCGGCCGCCGTGTGGCCTGGCTGCCGGGGTTCGACCAGGCCGAGCGGTTCCTGCGCGACGAGTTGCGCGCCGGCGACCTGCTGTTGACGCTAGGCGCCGGGAACGTCGACGGGCTCGGCCGCCGGCTCGTGGCGGGCTAGCACCGAGGCGGGCAGGGGTCCACCCGCCCGTGTCGAAGCGCCCCGCAGTGAGATTCCGCCTCGGACTCCTGCGCGGCTTCGTCGCCGTCGTCGTGTTCGGCGGCCTGCTGTTCGGCGGCTGGATGTGGGTGCGCGACTCGTCGCTCGCGGCCGTGACCGACGTGCGGGTCACCGGGGCGACGACGAGCGAGGAGGGGCGGATTCGCGCCGCCCTCGAGCGTGCCGCGCGGGACATGACCACGCTGCACGTCCGCGAGGAGGTGCTGCAAGACGCCGTCGCGCCCTACCCGTCGGTCGCCGGGCTCCGGGTCGACACCGACTTCCCGCACGGCATGTCCGTCGAGGTGCTGGAGCACCGGCCGGTCGCCGCGATCGAGGTCGACGGGCGCCGCACGCCGGTCTCCGGCGGCGGGATCGTGCTCACCGGCGTGCAGGCCGACCGCACGCTCCCGTCGATCCGGCGCGACCAGACACCGGCGGGGCGCGTCGACGACGAGCGGACGCGCGCCGCGCTGGCCGTCGCCGCCGCCGCGCCGCACGCACTGCTCGAGCGCAGCGAGCGGCTCTCCTACGGTCCCGACGGCCTCGTCATGGACCTCCGGGACGGCCCGCCGCTCATCTTCGGCACCCGCGACGACGCCGCGGTCAAGTGGGCTGCAGCCGCGCGGGTGCTGGCCGAGCCGAGTGCGGCCGGTGCCACGTATCTCGACCTCCGGGTGCCCGGCCGGGTCGCCGCCGGGGGCCTGGGACCGGTTCCACAACAGGGGGCTTCCGAAGAGCCTCAACCATAGGGTGAGAATCACCCTACTCTCGACCAGGGGTTGAGACTTTCGCGGTTTGCAACGCCTCTTGCCGAGGTTCGCTTTCATTGACTTCGGGGATGAAATCGCCGTAACGTGCCACAATCCGCGCCCTGATCGAGTCGTGCAAAACACTCGACCATAACTAGAGGTCCGGACGGAACACTTCCATGGAAGCTGGCAGCTATCTCGCAGTGATCAAGGTCGTCGGTGTCGGCGGCGGGGGAACCAACGCCGTGAATCGGATGATCGACGCCGGCCTGTCGGGCGTGGAGTTCATCGCCTGCAACACCGACAACCAGGCGCTCCAGATGACGGACGCCGACATCAAGCTGAACATCGGACACCAGCTCACCAAGGGCCTGGGCGCCGGTGCCAACCCGCAGATCGGGCAGGCCGCGGCCGCCGAGTCGCGCGACGACATCAAGGAGGCCCTCAAGGGCGCGGACATGGTGTTCGTCACCGCCGGCGAGGGCGGGGGCACTGGCACGGGTGCCGCGCCCGTGATCGCCGAGATCGCCAAGAACGAGATCGGCGCGCTGACCGTCGGCGTCGTCACGCGGCCGTTCGAGTTCGAGGGGGCGCAGCGCGCGCGCCAGGCGCAGGAGGGCATCGACCGGCTGCGCGAGATGGTCGACACCCTGATCGTCATCCCGAACGAGCGGCTCCTCAGCATCGTCGAGCGCCGCACCAGCATCCTCGACGCCTTCCGCGAGGCCGACAACGTCCTGCGCCAGGGCGTCCAGGGCATCACCGACCTGATCACGATCCCGGGCCTGATCAACCTCGACTTCGCCGACGTGCGCACGATCATGCAGGACGCCGGGTCGGCGCTCATGGGCATCGGGACCGCCACCGGCGAGTCGCGCGCCGCCGAGGCCGCCAAGGCCGCGGTGTCGTCGCCGCTGCTCGAGGAGTCGGTCGAGGGCGCCAACGGCATCCTCCTCAACATCACCGGCGGCAAGGACCTCGGCCTGTTCGAGGTCAACGAGGCGGCCGAGATCATCCACTCGGCGGCCGACGCCAACGCCAACATCATCTTCGGCGCCGTGATCGACGACGGCCTGGCCGACGAGATCCGCGTGACGGTGATCGCCACCGGGTTCGACCGCGCCGGCCTGCGCGCCACCCGCGCCGAGCTGGAGCGCGGCCCGCGCGACCGCGGCCCGCGCATCGACGAGCGCCAGCGCTCCTCGCTCGAGATCCGCGACGACGATCTCGACATCCCGCCGTTCCTGCGCTAGGGCGTTCAACCCATCAGCAGGTTCGGATCCGGACACTCGTCCGGCTCAGGGGCGGCGCCCGCGGGGCCGATACAGGGCTCGTATGGCCGCTCCGCGTCCACTCCGACTCCTGCTCGCCGCCTGCGCGGCGTGGCTGCTCCTGCACGAGCTGCACGCGGTGCTCGCGCCCGGGCTCGAGGTCGGGCCGCTGTTCTCGCGCTTCGCCCATGACGTGGTGCTGATCGCCGCCGCGGTCGTCTGCCTCGCGCGCGTGCCGGCCGTGCGCGGGCAGGAGCGGCTCGCGTGGGCGCTGATCGGATCCGGCGTGCTCGCCTGGTCGTTCGGCGAGATCTACTACACGGCGGTCCTGTGGACCAACCCCAGTCCGCCGATCCCGTCGCTGGCCGACGCCGGCTACCTGCTCTTCCCGCCGCTCACGCTGGCGGGCTCGCTCGCGCTGCTGCGCGCCCGCGCCCGCGGCGTCCCGCGGCGCCTGTGGGTCGACGGCGTCACCGCCGCGCTCGGCGTCGCCGCCGTCAGCGCCGCGATCGTGTTCGAGACCGTCCTCGGCAGCGTCGAGGGCGCGCCAGTCGCGATCGCGGCCGGCCTCGCCTACCCGCTACTCGACCTCGTGCTGCTCGGCCTCACCGTCGGCGCCCTGGCCGGCACCGGCTGGCGGCTGGACCGCACGTGGATGCTGCTGGCCGCCGGCGTCTCGACGTTCTGGCTCGCCGACTCGCTCTACCTCGTGCGCACCGCCCAGGGCGTCTACGAGGCCGGCGGCTGGTTCGACGCCGGCTGGTGGGCCGGCCTCGCGCTGATCGCGGCTGCCGCCTGGCAGCGGCCGCCCGAGCGCGTCACCCGCCCCGCCGAGGAGCGCGTCCGCGTGATCGCCGTCCCGCTCGCGTTCGGCGCGGTCGGCCTCGGCCTGCTGGTCTACGGCGCGATCGCCGACGTCAACCTGCTCGCCGTCGGCCTCGCCGCCGCCTCACTGCTGGCCGTCATGGCACGCGCCACGCTGACCTTCGGGGAGAACGTCGCCATGCTGCGCACCTCCCGCGGCGAGGCGCTCACCGACGCGCTGACCGGCCTCGGCAACCGCCGCGCGCTCGCGCGCACGCTCGACGAGCTGCTTCCCCAGGCGACGCCGGAGCGCCCGCTCGTGCTCGCGCTCTTCGACCTCGACGGCTTCAAGCAGTACAACGACACCTTCGGCCACCCGGCGGGCGACACGCTGCTCGTGCGCCTCGGCGCCAACCTGCGCGCCTTCCTGCACGGCCGCGGCCGCGCCTTCCGCATGGGCGGCGACGAGTTCTGCGCGATCTTCAAGACCGGCGGGGCGCCGGACGAGCCGATGGTCCTCGGCGCCGCCGCCGCGCTCTCCGAGCAGGGCGACGGCTTCTCGATCAGCTGCTCGCACGGCGCCATCACGCTGCCCGTCGAGGCGAGCGACGCCGTCGAGGCGCTGCGGATCGCCGACCAGCGGATGTACGCCAACAAGCACGCCGGCCGCACCTCTGCCGGGCGCCAGAGCAAGGACGTGCTGCTGCGCGCGCTCGCCGAGCGCGACCCCGGGCTCGGCACCCACGCCGAGACCGTCGCGCTGGCCGTCGCCACCGCCGAGGCGCTCGGGCTCACCACCGACGAGATCGAGCAGGTCCGCCACGCCAGCGAGCTGCACGACGTCGGCAAGGTCGCGATCCCGGACGCCATCCTCGGCAAGCCCGGCCCGCTGACCGAGGAGGAGTGGGCCTTCGTCCGCCGCCACACGATCATCGGCGAGCGCATCATCCTGGCTGCGCCGGCGCTCGCCCGCGTCGCCTCTCTCGTGCGCTCCAGCCACGAGCGCTGGGACGGCGCCGGCTACCCCGACGCGCTCGCCGGCGACCGGATCCCGGTCGGCGCGCGCATCGTCGCCGTCGCCGACGCCTTCGCCGCGATGACCGCCGGGCGGCCCTACCGGCCCGCCCGCACCGTCGAGGACGCGCTGGCCGAGCTCCGGCGCGAGGCCGGCGCCCAGTTCGACCCCGCCGTGGTCGACGCCTGGTGTGCCGCGCACGAGCGCCGCGGCCTCCCTGCCGCGGCGTAGCGCGCGTCAGTCGTCACCCCCCTCGTTCTGGCACCCGGCCAGGCCGCCGCGGCCGCCCGCCCAGCGGATGCCCTCGATGATCATCCGCATCGAGTCGTGCGCGGCGAAGATGTTCGCGTCGTGGCCGAGCCCGGTGTACCAGGAGCGGCCGCCGTCGAAGATCTGGCACCACGTGATCGGATGGTCGGCGCCCATCAGCTGGCCCCAGTTCCGGATGTACGGGTGCGGCTGGAAGTTGTACGAGCTCTCGTCCAGCGTCTGGAGCACGTGCACCGTCTCGCGCGGGTTCGCCCTGAAGTTGTAGAGCTCGTCGGAGATGTTCCAGCGTTCCGGCAGGTGCCGCGTCGACGGATGCTGGCGGTCCTCGGTCACGACCACCGCCTGGAAGCAGGACGTCGTGTTGGCCGTGCGGTTCGGATCCCGCGCGGTCGCTCCGATGCAGCCGGGAGAGTCGCCGACGCCGCCCGGATGGCTGAGGAACCGCGCCTGGTTGCCGAGCAGCTCGCCGTACCAGGCGGACTCGTCGCAGCAGTCCGAGCC
>JBKOYW010000417.1:0-7454 GCA_046744275.1 Actinomycetota bacterium | reverse complement strand
GTGTCGACCCCACGACGGGTGCTGCTCTCGGTCGGGCAGGTCGAGCTTGACCGGCTGCGCCGGGCCCGCGCGCAGGCCCGCGCCCGAGCCTGGTAGCGACGCTCTCCGAGGCGCGTCACTCCCCACAAGGGCGAGCGCGGTTAGGCAGAGCGACCGATGGGCCGTTACCGGGCCGCTTCGGACGGGAAGGGACCTCCGCGCACCGGCTTGCCGTCGATCACGCGCCGCTCGTTGTCGCGTAGGCGCGGCTCGTAGTGGGCGAAGAACACCTTTCCGACGAGTTCGCGCCGGCTGCGCACGTCGGTTTTGGCGAACACGCTCTTGAGGTGGTCCTGCACGGTGTGGGCTGAGACGAAGAGTCGCTCGGCGATCTCTGCGGTCGAGGCGCCCTGCAGGACGAGGCGGGTTACCTCCTGCTCGCGCTCGCTGAGCCCGTACGCCGCCATCAGCAACGGCGCGATGCGCCCGGGGTGGGCGGGTTCGATGATCACCGCGACGCGGCGCGAGCGGTCCGAGACGAGCGCGGCGCCGTGGAGCACGATCCAGCGGCCGGTCTGCGACAGTACGCGCGCGAGCGCGATCTCGCCGGGTGCGTCGACCCCGCCGGCGGTTCGCAGCGCCCGCCTGGCGACCGCCAGCACCGCGGACGGCAGCCTCTGCTTGGCCGCCCAGTCGCCGTCAGGCAGCTCGGCGAGCCAGCGCTCGACGCCCGCTGTCATCGATTCGACGCTCAGGTCGGCTCTCAGCATGAGTAGGCCGGGCGCGTCCGGGCCGTCGGGGTCGGAGGCCTCGCCGATCAGGAGCCCGCGGCGGGTGCCGTCGGCGAGGTAGGGAGCCATTTCGAGCAGCAACGCGAGCTCGTCGGTGTCGAACAGGGGCCGTCCCGGCTCGCGGTAGAGGCTCACCGCCGCCCACGGCACGCCGTCCTTTGTGCGCAGGCCGGCCCTGAGCTCCTGCTCGGCGCCGTGGGGCTCCAGGGCCACCCGGTACCAGCGACTGCGGCGCGGGTTGCCGCCGCTCGTCTCGTGGAGCGTCGCCACCGGCCGCTCGGACCGGGCCACCTCCGCGAATGTCTTGACGTCTTCCTCGTAGTACTCGATGTCGAGCCACTCCCGAGGCACCTCGGGGAAACCAGGGTTGAAGTGGCTCGTCATGAGCAGTGACGCCGGGTCGAGCGTCCACCAGCACGGAGTGAAGTCGTGCGGCACCGCGCGTGTAAGCGACTCCGTCGCCTCGCGCCAGAAGGTGACGGCGTCGAGGCCCTGGGTGGCGAGCCACGCGACGCGATCCATCGCGTGCTCCCTCGCGAACGAGCTCACGCGTCGATCGTACGCCCCGCCCGAGCCCCCGCAAATCCCAGACTTCTGGGATCGACGGCCGGCCGCTGCCGACTTAGCGTCGCCTCTCCATGCAAGAGCCGAAGGACGCATACGTGGAGCGCCAGGCAGCCGGAGCCCGGACTCCCGAGGAGCTGGCGACACGGCTCGAGGACGCGTTCATCGTCCGCGACCCGGGCGCGCTCGCCGAGCTGTTCGACGAGCACGCCGTCCTGTCGCCGCACGATCCCGACATCGAGGTGCGCGGGAGCGAAGAGATCGTGAGCTTCGCCGCCGCACACTGGCAGGCCGATCGCCGCTACCTCGCACAGGTCCGGCACGTCGCGCAGGCCGGCGACACCGCGGTCGTCGTCGTCGACTGGTCGCTCACCGGCCACGGATCCTCCGACGGCACGGGCGAGCGCGGCCGCGGCGTCGACGTCCTGCGGCGCGGGAGCGACGGCAGATGGCGGTACCTGATCTCGCTCTTGCACGTGTGTGAGCGATCGAAAGGAGAGCAGCGATGAAGACCGTGGCCGTGAAAGTTGTTGGGCCGCACGACGGCAAGGCGGGGTTCCTCGGCAGCATCGGGGTCCGCTTCATGCTCGACGGCGAGGAGGCCGGCGAGCGCTTCTCGCTCGTCGAGCACCCCATGTCCGCACGCGCGCTCGCCGCCCCGCTGCACCGGCACACCCGCGAGGACGAATACAGCTACGTGCTGGAGGGACGCGTCGGTGCGCTGCTGGGCGATGACGTCGTGATCGGCGGCCCCGGCGATCTGATCTTCAAGCCGCGCAACCAGTGGCACACCTTCTGGAACGCCGGCGATCGGCCGGCGCGGATCCTGGAGATCATCTCGCCCGCCGGGTTTGAGCGCTTCTTCGCCGAGCTCGTCGAGCTCGGCGGCCTGACCCGGGCCGACCCCCAGGCGCTGGCAGATCTGTGTGCCCGCTACGAGGTCGAGGTCGATCCCGACACCATCCCCGGGCTCGTCGAGCGCTTCGAGGTGCGCTTCCCCGGCGAGCCGATCCGTTGACCGGCCACGACAACGACAAGGAAGGAGATCAACCATGTACGTAGCGGTTGTGCACCGCATCAAAGACCCCCAGGCGATGCTCTCGCGCGGCGAGCGCTTGGCGGATCCGTCCAACGCCCCGCAGGGAGTAGTCCCGCGGCAATTCTGTCCCAGCAAGGACCTCTCCGCAGCCACCTGCGTCTGGGAGGCCGGGTCCCTAGATGCCGTGCGCGACTACATCGATTCCACGCTCGGCGACTCCAGCGACAACACGTACTTCGAGATCAACACGGAGTACGCCCTGGGCCTGCCTGAGCCGGCCACCACGCAGGCCTAGGTCCACCGCAGACCGCAGACAGCGTCCTCCCCAGAGGACGCTGTCGCCTTCCCCCTACCCAGCCACGGGCGACGGCAGCAGACGGATACAAGACACGCCCGAGCGTGCGGGCGACGCGGGCCACTGCTGCTTCACGCGACGAGCGGCCCCGGCCCGGCTTCGATGTCGACCGGCGAGTTCAGCTGCCCGATCGTCCATGGCCCGGGCCGAGCGCCCGGCGGGCACCGGCCTGGACGATCGCGGCTGGCAACAGCCTCACCGTTCCTCGGCGGGAGGTGCACCCAATCCCGCAACGCGGGACTTCGGGAATTTTGCGCGGGCCCTCGCGTCTTAAAGGTTGACCGCGCAACTTCCGGTCGACATCGAAGCCGGCCCGGGGCCGCTCACCGCGGCGCGAGGGCCCGCGAACAGGAGTCTCTGATGATCACGAAACTCAAGCGGCGCACCTGGAGTGCGGCCGTTGGCGGCGTGGCCGTGGTCGCGCTCGCGGTCGCCGGCTGTGGCGGCACGTCCGGTGGCAATGACGCCGGGGCCTACGGTGCCCCGAGTCCGACGAGCTCGGCGTCGTCCGCCTCGGGCGAAGCGCCTGCCTCCGGCGGAGCATCCGTCGCGGTCGCAAGCTCGAAGCTCGGCAAGATCCTGGTCGACGGCGAGGGCCGAACGCTGTACCTGTTCGAGGCGGACACGGGAACGGCGAGTACCTGCAACGGCGCATGTGCGAGCGCGTGGCCGCCGCTGACGACCGCGACTCAGCCGATCGCCGGCACCGGCGTCTCAGCCTCGAAGCTCGGCACCACGAAGCGCAGCGACGGAACGACCGGCGTCACGTACAACGGGCACCCGCTGTACACGTACGTCGGCGATACCGCTCCGGGTCAGACGACCGGCCAGGGAAGCGACGGATTCGGCGCCGAGTGGTACGTGCTGTCGGCCGCCGGCAACGAGATCGAGACGAGCGGCTAGCCATCGAGTGCGCGTTGGCGGACCTGTCCGCCTTCAACGGCACCCCGAACACAAGGACCTGACATGAAGCGCACAACGATTCTGGCCGCGCTCGGAGCAGCGCTGGCCGCAACTTTCGCAGCAACGGCGGTCCCCGCCGGCGCGGCGGTGGGCTCGGCGTCGGTTGTCGACTCGACCGCGACGCTCAACCTCGACGGCGCCGACGACAATGTGACGGTGTCAGTGGCGGGCGGGCTGCTCGTGCACGGTCAGACGACGGGCGGGCTCAACAGCGGCAGGGACTGGGCCAGCGACGAGGAGGGCGACCAGACCGTGCCCGCCGACGGCACGTTCACCGTGATCGTCAACGGCGGCGACGGCAACGACTCGATCACGGTGGTCGCCAAGAGCACTGAGCTCGCCAGCTCGGGGCTCAACGGCGACGGCGGCGACGACCTGATGAGCGGCCCTGACAGCAACGACACGCTCAATGGCGGTGACGGCAACGATCGGCTGGTCGCGGGCAAGGGCGACGACGCGATGAACGGCGGGGTCGGTAACGACACGCTGGTGTGGAACCAGGGTGACGGCTCCGACGTGGCGGACGGCGACCTCGGCAACGACGGCGCCGAGGTCAACGGCGCGCCGACGCTCGGCGATGTGCTCACCCTCGAGGCGAGCGCGAGACGGGTCAAGTTGCAGCGCACGAACCTGGGGCCGTTCACGTTCGACGCCGCGACCGAGCGCTTCCAGGTCAACGGCCTCGGCGGCAACGATTCGGTCACCGCCAACGCCGGTGTGGGCGCGCTCACGCTGCTGTCGGTCGACGGCGGCGCCGGCGCGGACACGGTCAACGGCTCCGACGGGGCGGATCTCATCCTCGGCGGCGAGGGCAACGATGTCCTCGGCGGCGGCGGCGACGACGATCGCATCGTCGGCGACCGCGGCACCGACACCATGAACGGCGGCACCGGCGACGACACGCTGGTGTGGAACAACGGCGACGGCACCGACGTCGCCAACGGCGACGACGGCCGCGACGACGTCGAGGTCAACGGCGCTCCGGCCGCGGGTGACGCGTTCACGGTCCAGCCCAACGGCGCGCGCATCAAGTTCGACCGCCCCAACCTCGTGCCGTTCACGATCGACATCGGCTCCAGCGAGACGCTGCACGCCAACGGCCTCGGCGGAAACGACACGATCACCGTCGGCGACGTCGGCAGCTACTCGGTGACTGCCACCGGCGGCACGGGCAACGACACGCTGACCGGTGGCAACGCACCGGAGACGTTCCTCGGCGGGTCGGGCAACGACACGATCGCCCCGGGCGGCGCGCTTGACGTCGTCTCCGGCGACGAGGGCGACGACCAGGTCAACCTCCGCGACCGCACGGCCGACGTGGCCCGCGGCGGCGACGGCAACGACGCTGTCGTCGCGGACAACCCGTCTCTCGACATCCTCGACGGCTTCGAGACCGTCGACCGCACACCGAACGACCCGCCCGTCGACACCTCGACGCGCCCCGCGACCATCAGGGGCGGCACCGTCGCGGTCAAGCGGGACACCGCGTCGATCAAGGTCAGCTGCCCGGCGGTCTCGCCCGGCAACTGCACCGGCTCGCTCACGGTGCGCACCGCCAAGGCCGTCAAGCTCGCCGGACTGAGCGTCACGCTCCAGCTCGGCAGCGCGCGCTACACCATCGCCGCCGGCGCGACGAGGACGGTCAAGGTCAAGCTCGCCAAGGGCAGCCGGCGCCTGGCCGACCGCAAGGGCCACCTGAAGGTTCTCGCAGTCGCCTCGACGGGCCGGTCGGGCGAGATCGCGCAGAGCTCACGGCGCCTGACGCTCGCCCTGGGCAGAGCGACTAAGAGCAACAAGTAAGCACCCTCGAGCTGGCTCCTGAAAGGACCGTCCCACGAGCACGACTCTGGACAATGAGCTCGTCCGCGAGCTGGCAGGGCGGGTCTCCGGACCCGTCCTGTCACCCCACCCCCCGACCTCCTTCGCTTCTACCGCGACGCGGTGGCCGACCTTTCTGACGACCTGACCGTGTTCGCCGGGCTGGTGCACGCACCGGACTGCTCCGGCGCCAAGCTCGCGGCGCTCGTCGTCTTCCACGCCGGCCACCCCGACGCGGCCGAGCGTGAGCTCGCGCCGTTCACGGCCTTCGGGTCGCCGCTGATGGTCCAGGTCGGCTCGATGCCGTACCCGGTGATGAACACGCTGCTCGACGCTGGGTTTCCCGATGGCGCGCTCAACTACTGGCTCTCGAGCTTCACCCGAGACTTGCCGGACGCGCTGATCGACACCGCCGTGGAGCGGTTCGCCGCCGTCCCCTCCTCGATGACGTCGATCCTGTTCGAGCATTTCCACGGCGCCGTGACCCGCGTCGGGCCGACCGAGACCGCCGTCCCGCACCGCGAGCCCGGCTGGAACGTCCTCGTTCCGTCCGTGTGGAGCGACCCCGTCGACGCCGACGCCAACATCCGGTGGACTCGCGAGACGTTCGCCGGCCTACGGCCCCACCTGGCGGCCCGCCGCTGGCTCAACTACCTCGGCGACGACCAGGGCGACGACGCCGAAGATAGATTGCGCGTATATATTCTCGCTATCCATGCGTGAGCTTTTCCTTGCCCTCCTTGCCGGCGACCGCGGGCATGGCTATGAGCTCAGGCAGACGTTGGAGCAGGAATTCGGGGAGCTGTTGCCGGCGCTGAACGCGGGGCAGATCTACTCGACGCTCGCACGACTGGAGCGCGACGGCCTGGTGGTCGGCCAGAGCGTCGCGGGCGACAGTCGCCGCAAGCGGGTCTACGAGCTCACGGATGCGGGGCGGGCCGTCCTGGCGGGCTGGATCGAGACGCCGGTGCCGGGAACGCGGCTCAAGGACGAGTTCTTCATGAAGCTCGTGGTCGTCGCCTCGGCCGGTCTGACCGAGCCGCAGGCCCTGATCGATGGGCAGCGGCGCGAGTACCTGCAGTCGCTGCGCGACCTCGATGCGCTACTGGCGGCCAACGGCAAGGGGCTCGCGGCCGAGTTGCTCGTGGAGGGCGCGGTCCTGCACCTGAAGGCGGACCTGGAATGGCTCGATCTGATCGAGCAGCGACTGAACAAGGAGGAGGAATCCTCGTGACGCATGTGCTGGAGGCGCGAAACCTCGCCAAGACCTACGACACCGGTGGTGCGAAGGTTCTCGCCCTGCGCGGCGTCGATCTCTCGGTCGAGCGTGGTGAGTTCGTCGCGATCATGGGGCCGAGCGGGTGCGGCAAGTCGACGCTGCTCAATCTCCTCGCCGGCCTCGACCGTCCAACCGCGGGGGAGGTCTGGCTCGACGGCGAGCGCATCGACCGGCTGAGCGAGACCGAGCTCGCGCGCATGCGCCGGCGCAAGATCGGGTTCGTGTTTCAGTTCTTCAACCTGGTGCCGACGCTGTCCGTGGTCGAGAACGTCGAGCTGCCCTTGCTGCTCGTCGGCCGGCGGCGCAGGGATGCCCGGCGCTCCGCGAACGCGCTCTTGAGCGACCTCGGCATCGCCGACAAGCACGGAGCCGCTCCGGTCCTGCTCTCCGGCGGACAGCAACAGCGGGTCGCGCTGGCACGAGCGCTCGCCAACACCCCAGCCATCGTGCTCGGCGACGAGCCGACCGGGAACCTCGATTCGGCGGCGACCCGCGAGGTCCTCGGGCTGCTGCGTACCGCCCGCGATCGTGGCCAGACGCTGTTGATCGTGACTCATGACGCGCGCGTCGCGGCGGCCGCCGATCGGATCGTGAGCGTCCGCGATGGGCTCGTGGCCGACGAGACACAGCTGCAGGCGGCACGCGCCGTCGCCCTGCCCTTCGAGC
>JBKOYW010000406.1:0-8807 GCA_046744275.1 Actinomycetota bacterium | reverse complement strand
GGTGGGTCGTAGCGCTCAGGAAGCGCACGCGGCCCGACCAATTGTGCAGGACGTCGATCTCCCATCCGAACAGGGCGGGGTTGGTGTTCTCCATCACCCACTGGATCCGGTGCACCGTGTCGAGCTCCGGGTGCGCGGGGTCGTTGAAGAAGCGGTAGTTGTCCTGCTCCGGGTGGTAGAAGTACCTGACCCCGCGCGACTGCAGGATCTCGCCGATGCGGTTCGCGTGCGCCGCCCGGCTCCTGAACCCGAAGGTGCGGGCACCCGTCACGGGGTTGACGTAGTCCTCCAGCCAGCCCGAGGCGGCTGGGAGGTTCACGGCCGGATTCGCGGGGTCCGGGCTGTTGTTGCCAAGCTGCGACAGGTTGCCCGAGAAGCCCATCGTCTCCATCCCGAGCGTGCTGAGGAACTCGAAGAGCGTCTCGCCGTTCGCCGTGAGGTTGCCGGTCGCGGGGTCGAGGTTGCCGAGCCCGAACTGGTGGGTCCCGACCGCCTTCAAGCCGGCCGCGTCGAGGTACCCCCGGATCTCGGCGGCCGTCGGCTGCCGGCCCAGCTCGCGGGCGTCCTGCGTCGACTGGAAGAACTCGAAGCTCTTGACGTCGACCGAGGCGAGGTACTCGAAGACCTCGGCATAGCCGCCCGGGAGCGGCACGAGCGGGCCGAGGTCGGTCGGGTCGGCCGGATAGTCAGGGCCGCCCAGGAAGCCCATGGCCGGCGTCAGGCCGAGCCGGTTGCTCGACGCGATGCTGAGCCGTGCCGTCGCATCGCGGACGGAGAACTGCTGGACCCCGAGCAGGCCGGGCGGGATCGTGGGCCTGCCGCCGCCGAGCGTGACGCTGGCGCCGCCGAGCGAAGCCGCTAGGGCGGCCCCGGCGCTTGCGCCGATGAACTGCCGCCGGCTGAGTTTGGTGCTCATACTCGCTTCCCCTCCTCCTGCCCCATGGGGCGGTTACGTGGAATCGCCACCGCCGCGATCTCGGGGGCGCCGCCGCGGCTGCGGTGGCGCCCCCGGCTCGGCACTGGTTCTAGGTGCCCACCCCCGCGCCGACGAACTCGACCCAGTTGAGGCTGTACGTGTTCGCGTTCGGGAACACGAGGAACAGCCTGTGGGAGCCGCCCGGGTTGACGATCGGGAACGTCCGGCTCGCGTACGTCCCGGCCGCCGTCCCGTTGATCGCGTGGCTCGATACGAGCGTGCCGCCGCCGGCGGCGTTGATCGCATCGCGCCAGACCTCGACGGTGCCGGACGGGGCGTCGGGAGCGCCGCCCGTCACCCGGAACGTGATCGAGTCGATGTTCACCAGGTTGAACGGGCCGTTGAGCTCGATCCAGTCGCCCGCGCTGAGGCTGCCGCGCTGGCCGCCTCCGCCGACGTCGGTCGACGCGGCGATGTTCGTGCCGCTCTGGTTGAGCGCGTTCTCGACCTCCTGCCGCTTCTGGCGGATCTGGTTCTGGTCGACGGTCGTCAGCGCGGGCACGCCGCCGGCGCCGCCGAGGTCGGTGTACGACGCGCTGATCACGCCGTACACGTTGCCGCCGTGCGAGACGTCCTCCTCCAGCGTCGGCAGGACGCCGCTGCAGCCGGTCGCCGTCGCCTCGGCGTGGCCGTGCGTGTCGTGGCCGAGGACGAACGTGACCTCGACCCGCGAGCAGTTGATCGGCCCGTCCTCCGGGTCGGTGACCGACGCGATGAACGGGATGTTGTCGCCGAACGCGAACGTCCCGTCCTCGACCGGCACGGTCACCGTGACCGTCGGGGCGGTGTTGCCAACCGTGATCGTCGTGTTCGCCGAGCCGACCTTGCCGGTCGAGTCGATCACGGAGAGCTTCGCCGTGAACTGCCCGGCCGTCGTGTAGGTGAACGTCGGGTTCGGCTCGACCGAGTCGACCGTACCGTTGCCGTCGAAGTCCCACTCGAAGCGGATCGAGTCGCCCTGATCAGCGTCGTTGGACCCGGCGCTCGAGAAGTTGACGGTCAGCGGCACGGGGCCGTCCGTCTTGTCGGCGGTCAGGACGGCCACCGGTGCCCGCTGCCCCTTGACGTAGTCCCATCGCATCATCCCGGCGTCCGGGTTGATGTTGAAGAAGCCGTCGCCGTAGGTGAGCAGGTAGAACGCGCCGTCAGGCCCGAACTCCATGTCCATCGGGTTGTCGCACAGCCACGGCCGTGTCGGCGTGGCCGGAGACGGACCGCACGGGAGCGTGTTGTTGATCTTGAGGATCTTCCCGTTCGAGTCCATGCGGATCTCGCGCATCGTGTCCTGCGTGAACTCGCCGGCTATCCACGCCCCGTCCCAGTAGGGCGGGAACTTCGTCGCGCTCGGGTTGGCGGGGTCGTAGTTGTACGGCGCCGTCCCGTGCGGCCCTACGCCCCCGGTGAACAGCTCCGGGAACAGGCGCGGGCACATCCCGGCGATCGGGCTCGGCGGCGCGCTCGGGCCGTACGAGTCGAAGCAGGGCGTGCCGTACAGGAACGCCGCGTTGTTGTCGCGGTACGAGTACCAGATCTCCGGGTTGGTGATCGGAGGCCCGAACTCGAGGCCCGGCTCGACCGTCGGGCCGCCGCTCGCGACCCATCGCGACGCGTTCTGCGGGCCTCGCGTCGCGTTGTCGCACTCGTTCAGCTCGGGCGCGGCCGCGCTCGGCAGCGGAGTCGACGCGTTGAAGTCCCACTTGTAGTAGCCGAGGTCCTTCCGGTAGCAGAGCGGCCAGCCGTAGTTCGCCGGCTTGCGCACGATCTCGAACCGACCCGTGCCCGCTGGCCCGCGGAACTGCACCGGGAACTGCGAGTCGGGCGAGTAGTCGCTGACGTACGCGACGTCGAACTTGTCGAGCGTGAGCCGGAACGGGTTCCGGAAGCCCATCGCGTAGACCTCCGGCGCGGTCCTGGCCGTGCCGACGGGGTAGAGGTTGCCGGCCGGGACGGTGTACGCGCCGCCGAACTTGTTCTCGTCGGCAGGCGCGATGTCGCCGCCCTTGACGGTGATCCGCAGCAGCTTGCCGCGCAGGTCGTTCGTGTTCTGCGCCGTCCGCCGGGCGTCGACGAACGGCGCGTTGAACATCCCGCCTTCGAGCGGGACGTTGAGGCCCTGGCCGTTGTTACCCAGCGCCATCGCGACCGTGAGCGTCGGTGTCGTGCCGGTCAGCCCCGAGCCGTGCCCGGTCATCAGCGGCACGTTCTGCTCCGCCTTGTTGCCGCGGAAGTTGACCGTCCGCGTCCCCGTCCCGGTCACCGCAACGTCGTCGAGGTTCGGAAGCGCCTCGAGCGCCGACTCGATCGCGGCGTTGTCGAGCGGGAAGGCGATCGGCGCCGTGGTCTGGCCGTCGAACGTGAGCGTGAACGTGCCGCCGGTCGCCCCGGCGATCGCGATCGTCTGGTTCTCGTTCGTGAGCTGGCCGTTGAAGGGGCCGAAGCCGCCGGAGTTCCCGCCGCCGGCGGGCGTGTCGTCACCCGTGACCATCCACAGGTTGTTCTTCGAGTCGAAGTCGATGTCGCCGGCCACGTGGCAGCACGCGCCGCGGTTGTTGGGCACACGCAGGATCTGCTGCTCCGATGCGAGGTCCAGGTGCGCCGGCTCGGTGGCGGTCGCGTCGACGAACTTGAAGCGCGACAGCTGGAAGTAGCCGACGTACTGGTCCCACGCGCTCAGCGACGCGGCGAAGTTCGGCGCGTTCTGCTCGTTCTGCGGCGTCGCCGGGTCGTTGAGCGGCGTCGTCACCGTGTGGAGCGTCCCGTCGGCGAACTTGACGTCCTCCACGGTCGGCGGCGAGTAGAAGAGGTAGACCCACTTGTTGGTGTTGAAGTTGTTGTCGACCTCGGGCCCGTACATCCCGTCCTCGTTCGCGATGTAGACGGGGAGTTGCGCGAGCAGCGTCGTCGAGTTGCTGGTGGGATCGTGGAGCCGGACGCCGCCGCGGCGGTCGGTCTGGATCACGCGGCCCGAGTCGTCGGGCAGCACGTCGAAGCCGATCGGCTCGCTCAGGTTCGGCTGCGCCGCGACGAACGACTGCTGGTAGTTCGCGGTGACGGTCGCGCCGCAGTCGCTGTACACGGGGTCGGACTGACCCGCGGCCCACGTGATCGCGCCGGTGAGCTCCTTCGCGTAGTCGGCGATGTTCGCGCTGTTGAAGGCGGCGCCGGAGGCGCCGTGGTTGGTGTAGTAGGAACGGCCGCCCTTCCAGTCCTTGCACCACGTGACCGGATGGTCGGCGCCCATGGTGCCGCCGGTCAGCGCGCTGATCTGCGGACCGTCGCCGGTCCGGTCGAAGGGGGCGTCGCTGACGGTGGTGAGCACGTGGCTCTGGCCGCGGACGTTCGAGGTCCAGTTGTAGTAGGTGTCGCTGAGGTTCCAGTACGCGGGCAGGTTCTTCGACGCGTCGTGCACGCGGTCGGCGACCTTGTTCGTCACGGTCTGCGCGCCGAGCTTGCCGGCCGCGCGCGTGCCGAGGATCTCGGTCAGGAACGCCCAATCGGGGTTCGTCTCGATCGTCGTCCCGATGCCGACGAAGCCGCCGCCGGCGCGGAAGTACTCCTCGAACGCCGCCTGCTCCTGGGCGTTGAGCACGTCGGGACCCGTGTTCAGGAAGACGACCGCGTTGTAGTGCTTGAGGCGGCGCTCGGTGATGCCGTTCTCCGACCGCTTGACCTCGTCGACCTCGAACTTCGGCGTCGCCTTGCTCGCAGCTTTGCTGAGAGCCGTGACCTGCCCGGCGGCGTTGTTCCCCTCGGTCAGCACGAGCACGTGGAAGCTCGTGGCGCTCGCCGCCGCGCTGTTGGGTGCGGCACTTGCCGCGGCCGGGAGCACCAGCGCTCCTCCGGCGAGCACCAGGCAAACCAAACGGGTTGCCGATCGCATGATCCCTCCTCGCTGTCCGTCGAAACGGATGCTGAGAACCCAGTCGATCGCGTCCGGACGCTAACCGCTCGTGCGTCAACGCGGCGCTCGTGCTCTGGTCCTCTTCCCCTTGTGCCCCCGGCAGACGGTGGCTTGGCGGAAGCTACGGATTCTTTTGTCGATAATCAAGAGAAAGATCCAGCCTCACGAGCACTTGGCACCCCCGGATCCGTCCGGAGCAAAGAAAACCCCGGCCTGAGCGGGCTTGCCTGAGGGCCGGACTCCAACGGCGGTGCTTGTGGCCGCCCGGCGGGGTCTCGCCGCCTGCTCTGGTGCTTGCCCAGCGCGGGGTGACCCGCCGTCGGCGGGCGTCGCGAAGAGGATCAGCACTCGGACCCCGGGATCCCGGTGCTGGTGAGACGCCGCGGGGGCGCCGCCGTTGCGACGCCCCCGAAGCCGTAACGCTAACCGGTTGGCTCGAGAACGACCTCGTCCGAGCCGGTGAGCGGGGGCAGGTTGCCGCTGCCCTCGTCGGTGTACTCCGCCACGAAGACGGCGCTGAGGTCGTCGGAGGCGGGATCGTGCCCGGTGGGCACTGTCGTGGTGATGCTGCCGGTGCACCCGAAGGCGGTCGTCAGCGGGTGGCCGTGCTGGTCGTGGCCCAGGATGTAGGTCACCTGGACGCGGGCGCAGTCCACCGGCTGGTCGTCGGTGACCTGGACCTCGAACTGCACGGTGTCGCCGAACGCGAAGGGCTGGCCCTCGGTCGGCCTGATGAACGTCACCACGGGCCGGTGGCCGACGATGATCTCGACGTAGTCCGACGTCGAGCGCCCACCCTGGTCGGTGACCGTGACGGTGGCCCGGTACAGGCCGTCCTCCGTGTACGTGTGCGCCGGGTTGGCCTGCCGCGAGTCGATCTTGCCGTCGGCGTCGAAGTCCCACGCGTAGCGCAGGCGAGTCCCCTCCGGATCGCTGGCCGCAGCCGTGAAGTGGACGGTCAGCGGGGCGGGACCCTCGGTCTCGTCGGCCTGGGCGGTCACCGCCGGGGAGCGGTTGCCCCTCGCGCCGAGGTAGTCGACGCGCGCGAGTTCGGCGCCCGGCAGGTTCTTGCCGAAGAAGCCGTCACCGTATTCGAGCACGTACAGCGATCCGTCCGGCCCGAACTCGATGTCCATCGGGTTGTCGAAGTCGAGCGTGGCGAGTGCCGGCTCGATCCGCTGGAGGTCGCCTCCCTCGGTGAAGAAGGCCTTGATGTAGTCGCGCGTCCACTCGTAGAAGAGCGGGACGTTGTCGTAGTACTCCGGCCAGGCGGTGGAGCCCGGCTTCTTGGCCACCTTGGCGTCGAACTGGTACGCGGGGCCGGCCATCGGCCCGATCCCACCGGTCCCGAGCTCGGGGAACTCGGCCGACGGCGTGTACGAGTACCACACGTCGGGCTGGGTGACCGGCGGCAGGTTCGTCCGGCCGGTGTTGTGCGGCGACTGGTTGACCGGCGCGTCGCAGTTGAACGGCGCCCCCGACTGGCCGGTGGCAAAGTCGTAGTCGACGTACGGCAGCTCGGCGGTGGCGCAGTAAGGCCAGCCGTAGTTGCCGGGCTCCGTGACGACCATCCACTTGCCCTGGCCCGCCGGGCCGCGAAGCGGGTTGGCGGTCGACGCGTCCGGCGAGTAGTCGGCCACGTACAGCTCGCCAGTGACCTGGTTGTACTCGATCCGGAACGGGTTGCGCAGGCCCATGAGGTAGATCTCCGGGCGGGTGAGCGGGTCGTCGTCCACGAACAGGTTGCCCTGCGGGATCGTGTAGCCGCCGCCCTCGCTCACGGTGATCCGCAGGACCTTGCCCCGCAGGTCGTTGCTGTTAGCCGACGTGCGCTGGGCGTCGAACGCAGGGTTGCGACCCACGCGCTCGTCGATCGGCGCGTACCCGTCGGACTGGAACGGGTTCGTGTCGTCGCCGGTGGAGAGCAGCAGATTGCCGTTCTCGTCGAAGACGATGTCGCCGCCGACGTGGCAGCAGATGCCGCGGTCGACCGGCACCTCGAGGATCTTCTGCTCGGAGCCGAGGTCAATCGTGTCGCCGGTCCATTGGAACCGCGATAGCTGGATGTATCCCTCGAACCGGGCGAAGTCCGCCGGCGTGCCGAACTCGGGCGCGTCGCCCTCGTTCACGGTGGGCGTCGCCGGGTCGTCGACCGGCGTGTTCAGCGGCGGGGAGTAGTACAGGTAGATCCACCCGTTGTCCTCGAAGTTCGGGTCGATCGCGATGCTCTGCAGGCCCTCCTCGTCGTGCTGGTACACGTCGAGCTTGGCGGCGAGCGTCTTCAGGCCCGTGTCGCGGTCGTGCAGCCACACCTCGCCCGAGCGCTCGGTGTGCAGGACGCGGCCGTCTGGCAACACGGCGAGGTCCATCGGCTCGCCCGGCGTAGCGTCGATGACGACCTTCTGGAACTCGGAGTCGGGCGGCGGCGCCTGAGCCTCGGCGACCGACGGCCAGACGCAGACCACCAGAGCGCCCGCGAGGGCGACGAGCCTTCGCGCTGTTAGCACGTTGTCTCCTCCTCTTGATTGTGCTCAGTGCATCGGGTAGCGCGACGGCGGGAGGGCCTCCCGCCGTGGGAGGCCCTCCCGCCACACGCGTTCAGAACGTCACGCAGTCGAGGTAAGCGAAGCCCTTCTCGGCCGCCTCGAACGGATCGAACGTCGGGTCGCCGAAGCGCGGGTCGTGTTCGACCACGTAGTACCTCACCGGTCCCTTGCTGGCCGCGAAGACCTCCGGGAAGTCGATGATGCCCTCGCCGACGATCTCGATCCGGCCGGGGAACGGGCCCGCCGCCATGTCCTTGACGTGGAACAGCTGGATGCGGTTGCCGTAGCGCTCGAGCACCGCGACCGGGTTGTCCAGGCCGCCGCCGTTCGTCGCCCAGTAGATGTCCAGCTGGAAGACGACGTTCTTCGGGTCGGTGTTGGCCATCAGGATGTCGAACACCGTCTGGTCGCCGAAGACAATCTCGAACTCAATGTCGTGGTTGTGCACCATCAGCGTCTGGCCCGCCTGCCGCGCGCGGGCGCCGAGTTCGTTCAGGTACTCGGCGTACGCGATCCACTCGGCCTCCGTGGTGTAGATCGGCGGAAATATCGGTGTGGAGCCGGAGCCGAAGTACTTGATCCCCAGGATCTTGTTGTCGGCCAGGATCTGGTCGAAGTCGACCGGGCTCTCCGGCGTGCCGACGTTCACGTGCCGGGCCGACGCCTTGAGCCCGTACTTGTCGAGCAGCGCCCGGTACTGCTCAGCGGTCAGGCCGCTGAGGGTGAACGGCTCGACGTTGCGGTAGCCCATCTCGCTCAGCCGCCGGAACACCTCCTCGGTCCGCGCGATCGTCGCCGGGTCGGTGCCGAAGCCGATGTACTCCGCGAACGTCCACAGCTGGATCGAGATCTTGTTGACCGGCACGCCGCGGCCGGCGCAGTCCGGTGACTGAGCGGTCGCGGTGCCGGCCGCCGCCAGGCTGATGCAGCCTGCCAACGCGACGGCGATGAGGCCGCGGACGAAGCGCCCGCGGTTCCTAGGACTCGGCATGCTCCTCCCTTCCCTAGCGGCGGTGCGCCGCATCTGTTCCCCGTCCTCCGAAGCACCCGCACCTTACTCCACCTTCTACAGATGTAACGGTGTCGACCGGTCGAAAGACCCCGACAAGTTGCGCCGCGGCGGACGCCTGCTGCTCGTCGGGGGCATAGCGTCGAACGTCTGAACGCGGCGACGCTCGCTTGCGTGCGCGAAAGGACGAGCGCGCCGCGGGTGTTGGGAGATGACCCCGGGCGCGCCCCAGTTGCATGGAGGCTGTCGCACAAACCGGTCCGCAAATCGGTGCTTCAATCAGTCGTGGGACAACGGTGGTCTGATCGCGCGCAAGGAACTTTCTCTTGGGACGACCCCAACGAGGGCCCGAAATCAGCCGTCTTCGTCCCACCG
>JBKOYW010000358.1:0-3310 GCA_046744275.1 Actinomycetota bacterium | reverse complement strand
GCCGCCGACCTCGACCTCGCGGACCTCGCCGCGGTCGACGAGCAGGTCGACGTGGCCGAGCACCTCGGACAGCGTCAGGTACGCCTGGGTGACGGCGACGTTGCCCCACAGCGCCTGCGCGATCTCGTACGCGGTCTGCGGCTGGTCGGCGATCAGGCCGGCGATCTTGGCGGCCCGCCGCTCGTGCATCGCGAAGCGCTCGTCGATGAGCGCCACGTGGTCGCGCACCGGCTCGCCGTGGCCGGCGAGAACGACCTCGGCCGGCAGCTCGCGCGTCTCGCGAAGCGAGTCGATGTACATCATCAGCGCGCGCGGCCGCGCCCCCGGCTCGCCCGAGCGCCCGCCGAGCGGCCGCGAGATCAGCGGGTTGGAGGAGATGTGCTTGATCAGGTGGTCGCCGCCGATCAGCGTCCCGCGCTCGGCGTCCCAGAACAGCGTGTCGGACGGCGAGTGCCCGGGCCGGTGCTGGACCTCGAGCGCGCGGTCCGCGAACTCGAGCCGATCGCCGTCGGCCAGCCGCCGGTCGACGTGCGCGCTCCCGCCCCAGCCGCGGAACGAGCGCGAGACCGACCGCAGGGCGGTCACCACGTCGCGCGGGATGCCGTGGCGGAGCATCAGCGCCCCGGCGAGCTCGTCGTCGCGCTCGGCGTGCGCGCCGAACTCCTCCATCACGGGCGCGAGCGCCTCGAGCGCGCAGACCTCGGCCTCGGAGCGGTCGGCGAGGATGCCGACGAGCCCGAGATGGTCGAGGTGCTGGTGGGTGATGACGATCCGCTCGAGGTCCTCGATCGCGCGGCCGTGCTCGCGCAGCGCCTTCTCGAGCGCGTCGAGCGCCTTGCCGGAGTTCGGCCCCGTGTCGACCAGCGTCAGCGGGTCGTCCTCGACCAGGTAGCAGTTGACGCGTCCGACCGCGAACGGCGTGGGGATCGGGAGGCAGTGGATCACGACCGGATCAGGTCGAGCACCTCGTCGCGCCGCCGCTCCATGTCCTGCTGAGAGACGACGCTCTCGAGGTTGAGCCGCAGCAGCGGCTCGGTGTTCGACGGCCGGACGTTGAAGTGCCAGTCGTCGTAGTCGACGGAGATGCCGTCGAGCTTGGAGATGCGCCCGTCGGCGTAGCGGCGCTCGATCTCGTCCATCTTGCCCTGCTGGTCGTCGACCTCGGAGTTGATCTCGCCCGAGATGAAGTAGCGCGAACGGAGCGGCTCGAGCAGCTCGGAGAGCTTCGCGCCGCGCTGGGAGAGGAGCTCGAGGATCAGCAGCGCCGGGATCGTGCCGGAGTCGGCGTTGTAGAAGTCGCGGAAGTAGTAGTGGCCGGACACCTCGCCGCCGAACGCGCCGCCCTCGTCGCGCATCCGCAGCTTGAAGAAAGCGTGGCCGACGCGGTTCAAGTGCGCGCGTCCGCCGAGCCGCTCGACCAGGTCGGGCACGGCCCGCGAGGCGCGCACGTCGTAGAGGATGTCGGCGCCCGGCTGCTTGGAGAGGACCGACTCGGCGAGGAGGGCGGTGAGGAAGTCGCCGTCGACGAAGCGGCCCGTGTCGTCGATGAAGAAGCAGCGGTCGGCGTCGCCGTCCCAGGCGATGCCGAGGTCCGCGCGTTCCGAGCGGACCTTGTCGACGATGAAGCGGCGGTTCTCCTCGAGCAGCGGGTTCGGCTCGTGGTCGGGGAACTCGCCGTCGGGCTCCCAGTACGTGGTGACGAGGTCGAGTCCGAGCGTCTCGAGCAGCGGGCCGACCATCGGACCGGCCATGCCGTTGCCGCCGTCGACCACGACCTTGAGCGGCTCGACGGCGCTCGGGTCGATGAACTTCAGCGCGTCGCGCTGGAAGTCCTCGTAGATGTCGACCTCCTCGAACGACCCGCCGCCGGGCGCCTCACCGAGGCCGGCGTCGATCAGGCGGTGCAGCTCGCCGATCCCGCTGTCGCCCGCGAGCGCCACCGCGCCGCGCTCGACCAGCTTGGCGCCCGTGTAGGCCTTCGGGTTGTGCGACGCGGTGCACATCAGCCCGCCGTCCAGATCGCGTGAGCCGACGAGCCAGTAGAGCATCTCGGTGCCGACCATCCCGGCGTCGACCACGTGAGCGCCCTCGGCCATCAGGCCCTCGCGGTAGCGGGCGGCGAGCTCGGGGGCGGTGAGCCGCATGTCGCGCCCGAGGCCCACGCGGAGGTCGCGCTTTCCGGAGAGATCCGCGAGCACGCGCGCGAACGCGCGGCCGACCGCCTCGGCGACGTCGCCGTCGATCTGCTCGCTGTAGAGGCCGCGAACGTCGTAGGCCTTGAAGATCTCGGGTGGAGCACTGACTGGCATGGGCGCGCAAGGATACGCGCCGCATGCAGGTCCTCATCCTCTGCGGCGGCCGCGGGACGCGGCTCAACGGCGAGCGCCCGAAGCCGCTGATCGAGATCGGCGGGCGCCCGATCGTCTGGCACGTCGTATCCATCTACGCCGCCCAGGGCTTCCGAGACTTCCTGCTGCTGACCGGCTTCCAGGGCGCGGCGGTCGAGGAGTGGGCGCGCGGCGCCGCGTGGCCCGAGGGTGTGCGCGTCGAGTGCGCCGACACCGGCCTCGACACACCGACCGGCGGGCGCGTGCACCGCGTTCGCGACCGCCTCGACGCACCGTTCTGCCTCACCTACGCCGACGGGCTCGCCGATATCGACCTCGCCGCCCTGCGCGGTCGCCACGAGCAGAGCGGGGCGCTGGCGACGATGACCGTCGTCCGGCCGGAGCTCCCGTTCGGGCTGGCGCTGGTCGACGGCGACGACCGCGTGACCGGCTTCCGCGAGAAGCCGCGCTCGGAGCAGTGGGTCAACGGCGGCTTCTTCGTGTTCGAGCCCGGCGCGCTCGCGTACCTCGACGACGATTGCGTGCTCGAGCGCGAGCCGCTCGAGCGCCTGGCGGCCGACGGCACGCTGGCGGCGTACCGCCACACCGGCTACTGGCGCTGCCTGGACACGTACAAGGACGCGGTGGCGCTCGAGCAGGAGTGGGACCTGGCGCGATTCGGGGGCTAGCCCCGTGTGCGGAACCACACCACTCGCGTATTTTCGCTGCCGTGGAGTTCCGCGTGCTCGGCCCGCTCGAGATCATCCACGACGAAACGGCCTCGGCGCCGCCCGGTGCGAAGGAGCGCATGATCCTCGCGCGGCTCCTGCTGGAGCCTGCCCGCGTGGTGCCCGCGGACGCCCTGCTGGAGGCCGCGTGGCCCGGCGCCGACCCGCTGGCGGCCGCGCGCTCGCTCGGCGTCCGGCTCGCGAACCTGCGGGCCTTCCTCGAGCCGGCCCGCCCGGCCGGGGCGCCCTCGACGC
>JBKOYW010000007.1:0-10216 GCA_046744275.1 Actinomycetota bacterium | reverse complement strand
GGCGATCAGTACCGATCCCGCCAGCGCAGTTCCCAGCGAGGCGCCGATGTTGGTCGCGGTGTTCTGCAGGCCGCCGACCTCAGGGCTCAGCTCATCAGGCACGGCCGAGACCGTGACGCTTCCGAGCTGAGAGGCCAGAGCGCCGATACCCAGGCCCAGCAGCAGCAGCGGCACAGTGACGATCTCGGCCGAGGCGTCCTCGTCGATCGCGGCGAGCAGCACGACGGTGCCGGCGAGCATGGCAACGAGCGCGAGTCGCACGACGCGACGGGGATTGGCGTTCGCGCGGAACCGCGGGATTCCGGCCGCCGCGATCAGAAGCGTCACCGACAGCGGGAGGAGGCGTACCCCCGTGTCGATCGCCGAGAGCCCGAGCGAGACGGACAAGAACAGCGGCACGACGAAGAAGACGCCGGACTGGACGAAGTACTGGAAGAAGAACATCCGCAGGCCGCCGACCAGCTGCACGTTCTGCAGCATCGACGGGCGCACGAGAGGCTCTGCGCCGCGTTGCTCGAGCCGCGACTCCCACGCGAAGAACAGCCAGAGAAGGAACAGCCCGCCGAGGATGAGCCACAGCACAGCCGAGACGCCGAACAACTCCGGTGCGTCCGGCTTGGGCGCGACCCACCCCCATACGCTCGAGCGCAGCACCCCGAACACCGCCAGCCCGAGGCCGGCCGCCGACAGCACGACGCCGAGAAGGTCGATGCGAGGCCGCTGGCCCGCAGGCTCGTCCTCGATCCGGCGGATCAGGGCGAGGATCCCAAACACGATCAGCACCTCACCGGCGAACACGAGCCGCCAGCTGAGATAGGTCGTGAAGAGCCCGCCGATCAGCGGTCCGACCGCGACCGCGACCGCTCCCGCCGCCATCACGAGACCATAGGCGCGCGGCCGTCCCTCAGGCCGGAAGTTGGCGGCCACGAGCGCCACGATCGCCGGCAGGATCAGCGCCGCGCCAACGCCTTCCAGCAGCGACCAGCCAACGAGCAGCACGGGCAGCGACGGCGAGATCGCCGTCGTGAACGAACCCGCGCCGTAGATCACGCAGCCGATACCGAACGCCCGCTTGCGGCCGATCAGGGCACCGACCTTCCCGCCGGTGATCATCAGCGTCGCCATCACCAGCGTGTAGAGCGTTATCGCCGTCTGGATCCCGGTCACGTCCGTCCCGACGTCCTCGGCGACGGTCGCGATCGCGACGTTCATCACCGACGTGTCGAGCGTCATCAAGAACTGGCCCGCAGCAAGCGTCACCAGCACCAACGTCGCGCCGGCCTCTGTGCCCGATCCGTTCCCGGACACGCCCGCATCCGCTCCCATGGCAGCGCATCATCCCGGTCCCGGCGGACCGCCGCGTCTGCCTCCCGTCGATCGGAGGTGCGTCAGTCCGCACCGGGGAGCAGCGCCGCGACGACGCTGGCCAGCGGGGAGCCCCATCCGGTGGCGAGGTCGTAGCCGGGGCGCGCGGGGCAGCATGGGCCGCCGAACAGCGCGTTTCGGCCCTCGGCGACGTCATGAACGCCTGCGGCTGCCGCTGCGCGAGCGAGTAGAGCAGCGGAGGCGCGAAGCCGGGCCGCGGGAGTCCGTTGGCGCGAGCCTGCTGGGTCCAGAGCGCGATCATCCCGACGACGAGCGGCGCGGCGGCGCTGGTCCCGCCGACGTACGCGATGCTCTGGCCTCCGCCGGGGCAGCCCTGCACGCCGCCGGAGCAGACGATCGCGTAGCCGGGGCTGTCGTCTGCGAACGCGGCGACGTCGGGCACCATGCGGTTACCGGAGCTCGCGAACGACTGCGCAGGCTGCCACCACGGGCGCTTTACGATCGTGCTCTGGCCGCCGCCGCCACCCGCGGTGGCCGTATACGGGAACGGACAGGTGCCGCGGCGACAGCCAGCCTGCGCGTGCGCACGCCGCGAGCGAACGTACGGTCAGTCACGGGCGGCTTCGTCCGCGAGGAGCGCCAGCACGGCGTTCGCCCAGTCGGCCACGTCGTCGAGCGGCTCCTCGTCACGGATCGCCTTGAACCCAACGGAAAGGCTGTGGAGCTCCTGCGTGCTGAGCATCGGCCCGGCGTCATCGACAGCGTCCGGCAGACCGAGGTCCGCCTCCCGCTTCCGGGCCTTGGCGAAGCGGTACACCCACTCGCGGTCGCGCACGGCTTCGGCGAGTTGATCGAGCAGCTCGTCGACGCGCTCGTGCCCCTCCGGCGTCAGCGCCGCGACGGCCCTGGCCAGGTACTCGCTGGGATGGTCACGGATGCCTCCTGGCGTCATTCGACGCAAGTAGACCCGCTGACGTGGGCTCCCGGCTCACCCCGATTGGATGAACGCTTCCGGCGCGGTAGCTCCATCCCCGAACCCCGCCTGGTGATGCGGCTCGTGCTCGGCGGCGTGCAGCTCGATGCGCCCGGTCGGAGCCCAGGGCAGCGCAAGGGATTGACGGCCGTGGAGTGCGATCACGAGCGCGGCGCCAGGATCGAACGCCCGCACGCCGGCGAGCAGTCGAGCGGCGGTGGCGGTGTCGAGGCCCTCGGTGGGCTCGTCGAGGAGCAGCACGTCCGCGCGCCGGAGCAGGCCCTGCGCGACGCTGAGCCGGCGCCGCTGGCCGCCTGAGAGCGCTTCGCCGCCGGGGCCGACCGCGGTGTCCAGCCCGGCCGGGAAGGCGCCCACGGTGTCGTCGAGCGCGGCCGCGGCGAGCGCTTCCCATAGCTCGCTCTCGCCGGCTGCAGGAGCCGCCAGCCGGAGGTTGTCGCGGATCGTGCCGTCGAAGACGTACGCGTCCTGGGCCACCAGCGTCGCATGCCCGGCGAGCTCCTCCGGATCGATGCTCGCCGCCTTCACGCCGCCGAGGTGGACGTCGACGCCGGGCGCCGGCTGCCCGCTGATCGCACGCAACATCGTTGACTTGCCGGTTCCCGAGGCGCCGGTGACGAGGACGGTGTCGCCGTGCGTGAGCGCGAACGCGATGTCGTGATCCTCGAGCGCGATCGCGATCGGCCACGGACGGGGAGGGACTGCGTCGGTCGCGGTCTTGGGCGTGCTCAGTGGGAACACCTCCGTGAGCCGGGCGGAGGCGGCGCGCGCCCTGGCGAGCGCCGTGACCGCAGCGGGCAGGCCGACGACGGGCTCGAAGACGGCCATCGCGACGAGGCAGGCGGCCACGAAGGCCGGCGCCGGTAGGCGGCCTGTGCCGAGCAGGCCCGCGGCGGTCGCGACCACGGCGAGGAGCGTCAGGTCGGCGAGCAAGGTGCCCGCGCTCTGGCCGCGCGCAGTCAGTCCCGCCAGCCGCCGGCGGGTCTCGCCAAGGCGCTCGAGCTCCCCGGCGACTTCCGCCGCGGCGCGCCGCTCGGCGCCGAAGGATCGAAGCTCGGGTAGCCCGTCGAGCGTCTCGATCAGTGTCTGGCGGGCGTTGGCACGCGCGAGCACCAGCCGCCGTGCCGGCCGGCCGGCCTGGTGATGCGCGAGGAGGATCAGCACGCCGCCGGTGAGCAGGAGGCCCGCCACCGCGACCAGCGCCAGCGTCCAGGACAGCAAGACGAACAGCCCGGCCGCGCCGACCACCGCCGCGGCCGCCGCGAGCATCGGGAACGAGCTGCGAAGCATCAGGGTCTCGATCGCGTCCGAGTCCACCGTGATCCGGCCGAGCAGCTCGCTGCTCCGCATCTCCGCCACGCGATCGCGCGAGAGGCGCAGCGCCCGCGCGAACAGGCTCGTCCGCAGCGCCCCGACCAGATCCAGGGTCGCCGCATGGGTGGCGATCCGCTCGCCGTAGCGGCTCAGCGTGCGCGCCCAGGCAAGCGCCTGCACACCGGCGCTCGGGAACAGGAAGGAGAACGTGCTCGCTGCCGCCAGCCCGGCGACCGCCGACGCGGCGATGAACCACCCCGCCAAGCCGAGCAGCCCGACGCCGAACCCGAACGCCACCACGGTCAGCGCCGCGGGCGTGGCCAACCGCCGACCCGTCGACCGCTCGCCCAGCAGCTGCCGAATCGTGCGGCTCATGCCGCCTCACCCACTGCCACTCGGCGGGGAGGGGCGACCAGCCGGCCTCGGTCGAGCGTGATCACACGATCGCAGGCGGCAAGGAGCGCGGGCGAGTGGCTGGCGACGAGCGTCGTGGACGAGCGCGCAAGGCGGCGAATGACCTCCACGATCCCGGCCTCGCTGCCGGCGTCGAGGTGAGCGGTCGGCTCGTCGAGGAGCAGCAGCGGCGTGCGCTTGAGGAACGTCCGCGCGAGCGCGACACGGTGCGCCTCCCCGCCGGACAGGCCCCAGCCACTCTCGCCGACCGGCGTCTGCAAACCGTCAGGTAGGCGCGTCAAGACCTCGCCGAGGCCGGCCACGAGGGCCGCGCGGAGAACCTCCAGCTCAGGCGCTTCCGGTCTCCCGAGAGCAATGTTGTCCGCCAGCGAGCCCGGGAACAGGTACGGCCGCTGGCCGAGCCACGTGATCGCCGAGCGCTCGAGACCCATCGGCGGCACCCCGTCGAGCAGCACGGTGCCGCCCCGGGGCTCGAGGTCCGCGGCGAGTACCCGCAACAGTGTGGACTTGCCGGAGCCGGAGGCGCCTGTGACGCCCACCAGCTCCCCCGGCGCGACCACGAGCGACAGGTCGTCGATCGCGGGCAGCTCGCGACCGGGGAACGCCACCGTGAGGCCCGTGACCTCGACCGCAGGCGGGCCGGTCAACACCAGCTCGGCCGCGCGCTCGGGCTCGGCCTCGAGCAGCGGCTCCAGCGCCTCGATCGCCGCCAGCGCATCCGCGCGCTCGTGGTAGGCGGCAGCCAGCGTCCGCATCGGCTGGAAGTACAGCGGCGTGACCATCAGCAAGAAGAGCCCCGTCCGCAGAGACATGTGGGACGGCAGCCCGGGGAAGTGCATGTAGCCGAGCAGCGTCAGCCCGATGTAGATCGCGACGACGGCGACCGCGACCGTCACGATCGCCTCGAGCACCGCGGCCGACATGAAGGCGACCCGCAGCACCGCCATGGAGCTCTGCGCGAGCCGCTCTGAGGCCGCGCCGACGCGCCCGAGCTCGGCCCGCTCGGCGCCGAGCGCGCGCAAGGTCGCCAGGCCGCGCAGCCGATCGAGGAAGTAGCCGGAGAGGTGCCGGAGCTCCTCGCCGTGGCGTCGCGCGACCGCTGCCGTGCCCATCCCGACGATGCTCAGGTTCACGGGAGGAAGCGGTGCACAGAGAACCAGCAGCACCCCGACCGGCCAGCTGAGCGGAAACACCGCCAGGAGCAGCACCAGCGGCACCAGAGCCGCCGTCACCCGCGCCGGTTGGTAGCGCTCGGCGTACGCGCCGATGCGCTCCACCTCGTCCATCACCGCCGTGGTCTTGGCCGCGCTTGGAAGCGCCGCGCCTGCGCCGCCCAGCAGGCGATCGAGCAGCCGCATGCGAAGGTGCTGCTCAACGGCGAGCGCGCCGTCGACCGCGAGCCGCGCCGCGAGGTAGCTCGCGGCCGCGCGCACCGCCGCCGCAGCCGCCAACACCAGCAACCAGGCCGACACGTGTGCCCGGCTCGCGTCCCGATCGAGCACGTCCTGCGCGACCGCGGCGACCGCGAAGAACCCGCCCGCGGCCGCCGCCGCGGCCACGGCCGTGAGAGCACCGGAAGTCGCCAGCCGCCGTCTGCCCGGGACCAGAGCCTCGGACAGACGGCGCTTGATCGCGGCGTCAGCGGCCATTGCCGTCGGACGGCCCGGCTCCGTTGACCCGCCCGGCCTTCGCGGCCCGACGCCGATCACGATCCTCGCCGTACCACCACGCCCACGCGGCGAAGACCAGGAACGAGAAGAAGAGGGTGAGGTCGCCGACTTGCGTGTAGTTCGACCACATATCGTCCGAGACGATCCAAACGAGCAGGATGGCCAGGAGCATCAGGAAGTAACAGAGGACCCTGTAGGCGCGCGACCGGCGGTAGAGGCGGGTGAGCGGGTTCATGCGGTGGTCGCCTCCTCGTGGCGGTTGAGCTTGCCGCGGAAAACCCAGTAGCCGTACGTCTGATAGGTCAGGATGATCGGGATCACGGTGCCGACGCCGATCATCAGGAACAGCAGCGAGCTGTGCGGGGACGCGGCGGCGTGTACGGTGACGTCGGGCGGCACGAGCGTCGGGTAGAGCAGGCCGCCGGCGATCAGCAGGCCGCCGGCATAGACGGCCAGCGTTGCGAATACCGGGTTCCGGTCTGAGCGTCCGCCGCGCGGATGGCTGCGGAAGGAGCGCAGGGCGAACGCGACTCCTGCCGCCAGCACTACCGCGCCGATGATCCAGATCGGAAGCCGCGCCGCGGCGGTGGGATGCAACGTCAGCGGCCCGGCGTGCGAGGCGAGCAGCCAGCTCGCGACCGTCCCGACTCCGAGCGCCACGACGGCGATACGACCGAGGCCTGCCGCGTGCCGCTGCGTCTCGCCGTCGCTCTTGAGGTACAGGAATGCGCTGCCGGCGACGACGTAGAGCGCCACGGCCGTCAGCCCTGTGAGGAGGCCGTAGCCGTGGTGCAGGAATGTGAACGGCCCGCCCACGAACGTGTCGCCGTGGACGTTGAAGCCGGCGACCAGGCCGCCGAACGCGGCGCCCTGGCAGAACGCGGCGACAAGCGAGCCGATCCCGAACAGCCTGCCCCAGGCAGGGTGCCAGCCGTGGTGGTGGTCGATCAGCTCGAGCGCTACACCGCGGGAGATCAGTGCGAACAACATCAGGATCAGCGGGACGTACAGCGCCGGCAGCGCCACGCCGGTGACCAGCGGCACGCCGGCCCAGAGCGTCAGCGCGAGCAGCACCAGCCACGACTCGTTGCCGTCCCAGGTCCACGCCACCAGCTCGTGCATCTCGCGGCGCCGCCGAGGGTCGCGGTCGAGCAGGGTGAGCACGCCGATCCCGAGGTCGTAGCCGTCAAGGACGATGTACATCGTCAACGCCAGGGCGACAAACCCCATCCAGACGTCGGAGAGCTCCATCACAGTCCTCCTTTCAGCTCGCCGGCGCCGGATTGGGCAGCGGCGCGGGTCGTAGTGACGGGGCGGCCGGCTCCGGCCGCGGGTCGTCGCCCGGTCCCTCACGCACGACGCGCGCGACGTACCAGACGTACGTCCCCAGCAGCGCGACGTAGATGAGGACGAATGCGATCAGCGTGGTCAGCACCGCTGCGGGGTGCAGCGGTGAAACCGCGTCGGCGGTGAGCAGCTTGCCGTAGACGAGCCAGGGTTGGCGGCCGGTCTCGGCCAGCACCCAGCCCGCCCAGGTCGCGACGACCCCGCTCGGCACCATCACCACCACGAGCTTGTGGAACCAGCGCGCGCTGTACAGCCGGCCGCGCAAGCGCAGCGCGATGCCGATCATCGCAACGGCCAGCATCACCACCGACGACCACCACATCAGGCGGAAGCCGTAGAACGTCGGGAGCATCGCCGGCCGTAGCCGCTCCGGCACCTGCTTCAGGCCGGGGTACTGGAAGTGGCCGCTCCAGTCCTTGGCGATGGCGCTGCCCAGCCACGGGACCGTGACCTGCCACTCGTTCTTGGCGGCGCCCTGATTCGGGATCACGAAGAAGTTCTCGCCCGTGTTCCCCGAATTCCAGTTGCCCTCCATCGCCAGCGCCTGCGGGGGCTTGTACTTGAAGACGTAGTCGCCGGCCACGTGGTCGCCGATGAACATCTGCACCGGCACGAGCAGGGCGAGTACGCCCAGCGTGACCGACACGCCTCGACGCGCGACCGCCAGATGGCGGCGCTTGACCAGGTACCACGCGGAGACCCCGGCGATGAACCACGCGGCGGCGATCAGCGCGCCCACCAGCATGTGCACGAACCGGATCCCGAACGACGGGTTGAAGATCACATGCAGCCAGTCGACCGGCTGGAACTGCCCGCGCACGACCTTGTAGCCGTCCGGCGTCTGCATCCAGGAGTTTGCGACCAGGATCCAGGTGACCGACAGCGTGGTGCCGAGAGTGACCATGCAGGTCGCGAACAGCATCATCCGCTTGCCGATCCGCCCCTCGCCGAAGACCAGCAGCCCGAGGAAGCCCGCCTCGAGGAAAAACGCGGTGACCACTTCCATGGCGATGATCACGCCGACGATCGGCCCGACGTCGTGCGCGAAGCGACCCCAGTTCAGACCGAACTCGAACGTGAGCACGATCCCGGACACGACCCCGAGCGCGAACCCGATCCCGAAGATCCGCCGCCAGAAGCGGAACATGCGCAGCCACACCTCATCGTCGGTGCGCATGTACATCGCGTAACACACCACCAAGAACACGCTCGTTCCCACGGTCACGGCCGGGAACGTGATGTGAAATGCAGCGGTCAGCGCCCACTGCCAGCGCGACAGGTCAAACAACGTGTCGTGACTCATCGATGCTCCTCGTCGATCAGGGGCGTGGATCGTTCGCCTACCGCGCGGGGTGTAGGCCTCATCACCACACCCCTCACGCCGCCTCGGCGGTCGTCGCCCGCAGCGTGCGGAGGGGCGGGCCGGGGAGCAGCTTGATCGCAGACGCCACGATCCCGATCGCGACGGCGATCGCGAAGGCCAGGAGCGTCACGCGCGCGCTGACACCCTCGGCCAGCGCAACGCCGGCCCCGACGATCGGCACCGACAACCCGACGAAACCCGCAAGGAACACTCCGCTGAGCGCCTCCGCACGGCTCTCGGGCCGCGCGATCCGGATGACGCTGCCAACCGCTCCCTTGAAGATCGCCCCGGCCCCGGCGCCGATGACGGCGCCGCCGATCATGAACAGAGCGAGGCTCGGCGCAGGCAGCCACACGGCGGCGACCGTCACGGCGAGGCCGAGCAGCATCAGCGCCATGCCGGCTCCCAGCCCGCGGCGTACGGACCACCCCGCCGTGACGAGCTGTGCCACGACTCCGGCAGAGAAGACTGCGAATACGGTGGCGCCGGCCAGGGCGTGCGAGGGGTGGTGCAGCGCGACGAGCAGGAAATGGCCGGACAAGCCGGTGAACAGCCCCAACGCCGCGAAGATCGTGAACGCGCTGAGCGCTGCCGCAAAGAACTCGCTGCGGGCCTCGGCCGGCACCGACACACGCTGCGGGCGATAGCGGGGTCGCGGCGTGACGGCCGCTCGAGTCTCGGGCGACGCCGCCACGGCGACGACGGCGAGGCACGCCGCGATCAGGAACACGACGTACGGCACGGTGAGCGGGTCACCGACCCACTGCGCAAGCAGCCCGGCCACCAGCGCGCCGAAACCGAGCCCGCCCATGTTCACGGTCGTCGCCGTGAGCTCCGCGCGCGTCCCCGGGGCCTCCGGGCGGTGACGGGCATCAAGCTCCGCCAAGTACGCCGTGGCGGTCGACGACGTGACCGCGAACGCGATGCCCGACAGCACGCGGGCAAGCAGTAGCCCCGGCAGGGTCTTCCACGTCAGGAACACGATCGCGCTCGTGACCGCGAAGCCTGCCGCGGGGATGAGCAGGCGGCGCCGCCCGTACCAGTCCGAAAGATGGCCGGCAAAGGCCAGAGCAGCGATGACTCCGATCGCGTATGCGGCATAGATCACCGTCACCTCGAACTCCGACAAGCCATCGCGCGTCTGGTACAGGGCGTACAGCGGGCTAGGCACCGTCGTGAACGCGCCCAGCGTGAGGTAGGTCAACGCGACGGCCCAGAAGCCAAGGCCGTAATGCCGGCGCCGACTGGTTGAGCTCTCGGCCATGGTTCAGTCCTCGTTGTTCGGGGGTGTGGGGCGGCCGTGTGCCGGCCACGCCGGCGCCCGGGCGGAGACCAGCGGCGCTCCTCGCGTGTTCGAGTACAGGCCGCGCGGTGACGGCGGGCGGTTGACAGCGTGCAGCGGGGCCCGCCCGCTTCGCCAGCGTTCGAGCTCGGCGGCCAGCTGCGGGCCGGCGCGGCGGAACATGTCCTCGGTCACGCCCGCGACGTGGGGCAGCGCCAGCACGCGCGGGTGATGCACGAGCGGATCGTCGGGAGCGGGCGGCTCCGCAGCGAAGACGTCGAGGCTCGCGGCGCCGACCCGGCCGTCGTCGAGAGCGGCGAGCAATGCCGCTTCGTCGACGAGGCCGCCGCGCGCGACGTTGACGACGATCAGGCCCGGCCGGGCCGCCCGCAGCACGCGAGCGTCGAGCAGCGGCGGCGCACCCGGCGCGAAGCGGGCGCACAGGATGAGCGCGTCCGCCTCTGCGGCGAGCGCGGCGAGCGCGTCCGGCCCGGCGAGTTCGTCGAGGC
>JBKOYW010000222.1:0-3345 GCA_046744275.1 Actinomycetota bacterium | reverse complement strand
GGACGCGCTCGACTCCATGACCGTGCTCTGCGTGGTGCGCGGCGCCGACGGGCGCTGGCTCGCCGGCCGCCGGGCCGGCTGGGTCGCCACCGCGCCCGGGATCTGGTTCCTGGGCGCGGGCGGCTCGGTCGAGGTCGGCGAGGACCCGGTCGAGGCGCTGACGCGCGAGCTCGAGGAGGAGTGGTCGGTCCGGCCGGAGCGGCTCGCGGTCGAGGCGCTGGTCTCGCTCCCGACCGGCCTCGTCATGCTGGTTGGCCAAGCCTGGCTGCCCGCGGGCGCCGAAGTGGAGCGCGACGCCGAGCACGACGCGCACGCCTGGTGGCCCGCCGAGCCGGCCGACTGGCCCGACGAGGCCGACCCGGTCCTGCGTCACATGGCCACGCTGCTCGCGCCGTGATCACGTTCAACCGGCTCAAGTACCTGTCGTTCACGCACTCGGCGATCTACCTGTCGCTGCTCGCGGTCTGGCTCTCCGATGGGCCTGACGGCCTGCGCGCGGCGCTCGGCTGGGCGCACGGGATCGGCTGGATCGTGATGTCGCTGCTGTGCATCGTGGCGGTCCGCCTGCGGGTGATCCCGCTCTGGCTTGCGGTGATGGTGGCGGTCGTCGGAGGCATCGGTCCGTTCGCCGGGAGCATCTCCTTCGTGGTCTGTGAGAGGCGCGCTGCACCCGCCTGACGGCTCTCCGGAACGCGGTATGGTCTAAAGCCAGCAATGGCGGTCGACACCACGGTGGAAGTGACCATGCCAGCGATGGGTGACTCGGTCTCCGAGGGCACCGTCTTGGAATGGCACAAACAGGAAGGCGATCAGGTCTCTGAAGACGAGGTCCTGGTCGAGATCTCCACCGACAAGGTCGACGCCGAGGTTCCCGCCCCCGCCAGCGGGACCGTCGTGAAGATCCACGCCGCCGAGGGCGACACGATCTCGGTCGGCACCGTGCTCGCCGAGATCATGCCCGGCGGCGACGGCGCCGCACCCGCCGCTCCGGCGCCGCCCGAGGAAGCCGAGCCCGAGGAGGGCGGCGGAGAGACGATCGAGATCCAGATGCCGGCCATGGGCGAGTCGGTCCGCGAGGGCACGATCCTCGAGTGGGCGAAGCAGCCCGGCGACCAGGTCGAGGAGGACGAGACGATCGTCGAGATCTCGACGGACAAGGTCGACGCCGAGGTCCCGGCGCCCGCCTCGGGGATCGTCGAGGAGATCCTCGCCCAGGTCGGCGACACGGTCACCGTCGGCCAGGTCATCGCCCGCATGACCACGTCGAACGGCGCCACGGCGGCGAAGGCGCCGGAGCCCGCGGCGGCCCCGCGGCCGCAGGCGAGCGCGCCGCCGAAGATCCCCGACGAGGTCAAGGTCACGCCGGTCGCAGCGCGCGTCGCGGACGCGCTGGGCGTCGACCTCTCGAAGGTCCGGGGCTCCGGCCCTGCCGGCCGGATCTCGAAGGCCGACGTGCTCGCCGCCGGGAACGGCGCCGCCATCGCGCCCGCCGAGGCCGAGGCGACGCTGCTCAAGGGCGCCAGCGCGATGCTCGCGCGCTACATGGACGAGTCGCGCGCGATCCCGACCGCGACGTCGTTCCGCACGATCGCCGTCACCACGCTCGACGCGCGCCGCAAGCAGCTCAAGGACGGCGGCCAGCGCGTCTCCTTCACCCACCTGATCGCGTACGCGATCGCGCGCGCCGCGACCGAGCAGATGCCGGTGATGGCACGCGCCTTCACGGAGATCGACGGCAAGCCGCACGTGCTCGATGCCGGCGCCGTCAACCTCGGCATCGCCGTCGACGTCGAGCGCAAGGACGGCGGCCGCACGCTGATGGTGCCGGTCATCCGCGACGCCGGACGGCTCTCGTTCCCCGAGTTCCTCGACGCCTTCAACGACCTCATCACGCGGGCGCGTGACAATTCGCTGACCGCCGATGACCTCCAGGGCGCCAACCTCTCGCTTACCAACCCGGGCGGCATCGGCACGATCGCCTCCGTCCCGCGCCTGATGAACGGCCAGGGCACGATCGTCGCCACCGGCGCGATCGGCTACCCGCCCGGCCTCGGCGCGGTCGGCTCGCAGATCGGCGCCGAGAAGGTGATGACGATGACGTCGACGTACGACCATCGCATCATCCAGGGCGCCGAGTCCGGCCAGTTCCTGCAGGTCGTCGAGCAGTACCTGCAGGGCGAGCACGGCTTCTACGAGCAGGTCTTCTCCGACCTCGGCGTCACGCTCGGCGAGGCCCCGGCCCCGCCGCAGATGAAGGTGGTCGCGCCGCCCGCCCCGGCCGAGGCCCCCGCCGCCGCGCCCGCCGAGGCGCCGAGCGAGGAGCTGCTCCAGGCCGTCCAGGCCGCGACGTCGCTGATCAAGGCCCACCGCACGCACGGGCACCTCGCGGCGCGGCTCGACCCGCTCGGCTCCGAGCCCGAGGGCGACCCGGCGCTCGACCCCGAGCCGCTCGGCCTGACCGAGGAGATCATGCAGATGATCCCCTCGAAGATCCTGCGCACGTACGTGCCGGGCGCCACCCTGGCCGACGCGCTGCCGCACCTGCGCGAGACCTACTGCGGCACGATCGCCTACGAGATCGAGCACATCGCCTCGCACCGCCAGCGCATGTGGCTGCGCGAGAAGATCGAGTCCGGCGCGTTCCGGGCGCCGCTGTCGGCCGACGAGAAGCGCAAGCTGCTGCGGCGGCTGACCCAGGTCGACTCGCTCGAGCGGTTCATGCACAAGGCGTACCTCGGCCAGAAGCAGTTCTCGATCGAGGGCCTGGACATGACCGTCCCGATGCTCGACGAGATGATCCAGCTGTCGGCCACCGCGGGCGCGCGCGAGGTCGTGCTCGGCATGGCGCACCGCGGCCGGCTGAACGTGCTCGCGCACAACCTCGGCCGCGCCTACGAGACGATCTTCCGCGAGTTCGAGGGCGCCTCGTCGATCGAAGCCGTGACCACGATCCCGCAGGGGGGCACCGGCGACGTCAAGTACCACCACGGCGCCCAGGGCACCTACCAGCTCGAGGGCGACGGCTCGGTGATCGTGCGGCTGGAGTCCAACCCGAGCCACCTCGAGTACGTGTCTCCGGTGGTGGAGGGCGCCACGCGCGCGGTCCAGACCTCGCGCAAGGGCCCGCACGCGTCGCTCGACACGAACGCGGCGATCCCGATCATCCTCCACGGCGACGCCGCGCTGCCGGGCCAGGGCGTCGTATCGGAGACGCTGAACCTGCAGGCGCTCGACGGCTACACGGTCGGCGGGACGCTGCACATCATCCAGAACAACCAGGTCGGCTTCACCACCGATCCGGACGACTCGCGCTCCACCCGGTGGGCCTCGGATATCGCGAAGGGC
>JBKOYW010000395.1:0-7047 GCA_046744275.1 Actinomycetota bacterium | reverse complement strand
TACGCGGCGCTGGCGTTCGACTATCGCTACTTCGGCGAGAGCGGCGGCCAGCCGCGGCAGTTCGAGAACCCCGGGTCGAACATCGAGGACATCAAGAACGCAGCCACTGCGTTTCTGACTGACGACCGGCTGACCGGCCTGCCCCTCTTTGCCGTGGCGGTGTTTTTCCGAAGGCGCTAACTCGGAGTCTTCATGGCCAACGCGTTCTTGGGCACTACCAACGGTGTCTTTCGGCTCCACGATGGAGCACTGGAACCCTTGGGGCTCGACGGCCACAGCGTCACGGCGTTGCACGCGTCCGATGACGCGCTGCTGGCCGGGAGCTACGGCGGCGGGCTGTTCCGTAGCGCCGTCGGCGGGCGGACCTGGGAGCGGATCGAGGCGGGGCTCACCGCGTCGACGTTCCGCTTCGTGACCGCCGAGCTCGCCGGTACCGAGCCGGCGCGCGTCTACCGCAGCTCGGACGGCGGCCGCAGCTGGGAGGAGCTCGAGGGCATCACGCGCATCCCCGGCCACGAAAGGTGGTTCCTGCCGTACTCGCCGCGTGCCGGCGCCGCGCGCAACGCGTATGTCTCGGACGACCGGTGGCTCGTGGCCGCCGAAGTCGCCGGACTGCTGCGCAGCGACGATGGCGACACGTGGGTATGCGAGCCCGTCGCGGGTGACGAGGACGTGCACCATGTCACCGGCCACCCGGACGATCCCGACCTCGTGTACGTGTCGCTCGGAACCGCGTCATTGACGCGGCGGGAAGGGCAGCACGGCGGTATCGCGCGCTCGCGCGACGGCGGCCGGACGTGGGAGAAAGTCGAGACCGACTACACGCGCGCGACGATCGTCCCGCCCGCCCGACCGGATCTCGTCCTCGCTGGTCCGGCGCCACAGGTGGGCCGCGGCGGGCGCATCGTGGTGTCACGCGATGGCGGCGACACCTGGGAGCCGGCCGGACATGGCATCGACGTACCCATGCCCGACATGGTCGAGCTGTTCGCCGCCGCGCCCGACGGCACGGTGTGGGCGATCGGCTCGGGCGGCCGCCTGCTGCACGCCGCACCGGATGACTGGGCGTGGTCATCCGCACTCCCGTCGGACCGGGAGGTCAGCGTCAAGTCGGTCGCGTTCCCGGTCGGATCCGCCGGCACATAACGCGCGCTCGGCTAGCCGTCTGTCGGGCCCTCGAAGATCGCGGCGCCGGATCCGGGTGCTCGCCGTACCCCCTTACTGAGGCTCGCCGCAGCGGCACACACGTGCCGGCTCGGTAGCCGACGCTCTGCCGGGTCTGAACTCTTGCCAGACCCCGGCTCCCATGACGATCGCTGAACCCGTAGCTCGACCTCGGCCGGAACCGCCGGCGCCGGTCAGCGATCGCAGCCGGCGGTTGGTGACACGCGCGCGCGATGGAAGGGGCAGATCATGAGCCAAGCCGGATCTGACAGGAACAGCGGGATTCCAGTCGACGGTGACGGGCCTGTGGAGCGGCGCGCCGCGCACGAGCGTCTCTCGAGCGGCGCGCTCGCGCGCTGGACGCGGGCGTGCGCTACGCACCCATGGCGCGTCATCGGGGGCTGGGTCGGCATCGTCGTCGCCCTGATCGTCCTGGTCTCGGCGGTCGGCGGCTCGCTGCGAGACGAGTTTGAGATCCCAGGCTCCGACACCCAGAAGGCGACCGACCTGCTCGAGTCCGAGTTCACGTCCGAGCAAGGCGCGGTGCTCAACGTCGTGTTCGCCGCGCCGGAAGGGCAACGGCTCGACACTCCCGAGCGGCGGGCCGCGATCGAAGATGCGATCGGGCGGCTGAAGTCGCGCGAGTTCGCGCCCCGCGACGGCGAGGCGGGGTTGGAGAGCGTCGGCGATCCGTTCAGCCCGGAAACGTTCTCCAGCGATGGCCGGATCGCCTATGCGGAGGCGCAGTTCAACGAGACGATCGAGGACGAGGACCGCGACGCCGTCGTCGCCGTGCAGGAGGCGGTTCGTGACGCCGTCGAGCCGGCGGGCGTGACGGTCGAGTACAACGGCGAGGCCGAGTTCCCGCCCGTCGAGCAGGGGACCTCGGAGGCACTCGGCCTGCTCGCCGCGATCATCGTGCTGCTGATCGTCTTCCGCACGTTCACCGCCATGCTGATCCCGATCGCGCTGGCCTTGAGCGCGCTCATGACCGCGTTCCTGCTGCTCTACATCCTGGCCGGCCTTACCGACATCAACACGATCACCCCGATCCTGGTCTCGATGATCGGGCTCGGCGTCGGCATCGACTACTCGCTGTTCATCGTCACGCGGTTCAGACAGCTTCTGCACGAAGGCCTGTCACCGCGCGACGCGGCAGCGGAAGCGGGTGCATCTGCGGGCCGCGCCGTCCTGTTCGCTGGCCTCACGGTCGCGATCTCGGTGACGGGCCTGGCGTTCATCGGCCTCGACTTCGTCACCAAGCTCGGCATCGGCAGCGCGCTCGGAGTGCTGACTACGGTCCTGATCGCCAACTCGCTGCTGCCGGCGGCCCTCGCGCTGCTCGGGCACAGAGTGGACCGCCTGAAGGTGCCGTTCCTCGGCCAGCTCGACGACTCCGAGGCCGCCCGCGAGAAGACCGCCATCGCGCGCTGGGGCCGGTTCGTCACCGCCAATGCGCGCGTCGTCTTTCCCGTCGTCGCCGTATTGATCCTCGCCCTGGCGGCGACATCGCTGCTCGTGCGCCTCGGCGCCGCCGACCAGGGCACCCAGCCGACGGCGCAGACCAGCCGCAGGGCCTACGACCTGCTCGCGCAAGGGTTCGGGCCCGGCTTCAATGGCCCCATCCCGATCATCGTCGATGTCAACGGCGACCCGCAGGCGCCGGAGAAGATCTACGAGCGCGCACAGGGCCTACCCGGTGTGGCCTCGGTCGGTGAGCCACAGCTCAACGACGAAGGGACCGTCGCGATCGTCTTTGTCACGCCGGACTCCGCGCCGCAGGACGAGCAGACCGACGAGCTCGTCGACCGGCTGCGGGACGAGATCGTGCCGGCCGCGACCACCGGGGGCGACGCGATCGCCTACGTGTCCGGCCAGACGGCGGCGTTCAAGGACATCGCCGACCAGATCATGCAGCGGCTGCCGTGGTTCCTGCTCTACATCATCGGCGTCACGCTCATCGTGCTCGCCATGGCGTTCAGGTCGATCGTGGTCTCCGCGACAGCCGCGATCACGACGATCCTCTCCGCCTTCGTCGGCTTCGGCGTGCTCACGCTCGTCGTCCAGGAAGGAAAGCTCCTCGGGCTGACCGGGCTCGACAGGACCGGGCCGATCGAGACCTTCGTCCCGCCGATCGCCTTCGCGATCCTCTTCGGGCTCTCGATGGACTACATGGTGTTCCTGATGAGCCGCATCCGAGAGGAGCACGTCCATGGCCTCAGGACGCGTGAAGCGGTGGAGCACGGCATCGCGGCGATCGGGCGAGTGGTCGTGGCGGCCGCGATCATCATGGGCACCGTGTTCGCTGCGTTCATCCTGAGCGCCGACCGCATCCCGAAGGAATTCGGACTGCTGCTCGCGGTCGCGATCCTCACCGACGCGCTCATCGTGCGGATGACGCTCGTGCCCGCGCTCCTCACCCTGCTGCGCGAACGGTCGTGGTACATCCCGCGCTGGCTCGACCGACTGCTCCCGAACCTGACAATCGAACCGCCGCAAGACAGCGAAGCGGCGCGGGCGCTCGACGCCCAGCCGGCCGAGGCGCCTGCCCGTGTCTAAAGCCGACCGCCACGATGACCGCCGGCGTCCGGAGCGGCTCGCCGACCGGCTCAATCGCGCGCGGCACAGGCGTTGCGTTTGCGGTCGTCGAGGAGGACCATGGGACCTGCTCCCGCGATCGCTAGGAGGTGCTGAGCATGTGCGAGGAATGGTGGATGTGGCGTCGCCGTCGCGAGGCCGAAGAGGCTTATCGGCTGTGGGATGAGTTCGAGCGCACGCGGCCTGCGAGCGAGCCGGAACGGACCGACGAGCGCGAGGACACGCTCGAGAAGCGCGAGGAGACGCCAACCGCGGCCCGTGGCTGATTAAGCGCCACGGCCAGTCCGGAGAATCAGGCGAGTGAGCGACGAGGCAGCTGTAAAGGAGGAACTCGAGGCGGCGATCGCGGCGCGCACGGAGATGGGCGCCGAGATGGAGCCTGCGGTCATCGACGCCTTCGTCGCGCGCATCGAGCGACGGCTGGTGGAGCGCGGTGATCGGGACGAGAGCGCGCTGAAGCGCCAGCGTGATCATGAGAAGGAGATGGTCCTCGGGTCGATGGCCATCTCGGTTCCTCTGTTCGCGATCGCCGCCGTCTTCACCGGCCTGGCGGGCGTCGTGGCCGTCCTCGTCGCCCTTGTGGTAATCGCGGTGGTCTCAGCACGCCAGCGCTGACGCGCGCCATCACCGCCGGCCGCTCCTCCGCGGTCGCGGTACCCGCCAGCCCAGCGAAGCATGTTGCCGCGCACCTGAACCCACGACGTCGTCCGCCTCGCAGTCGAGGGCCTCAACATCAGTCCCACCGACCGAGCGCGTAACGGGTTCTCCCGCCAGGCCGAGCCCGAGACCGAGCGTCCCGGCGGCCACGTGCAACGCGAGCAGACCGTCGCGGGCGCGGTCCCCCTAGCTCGGGCCGGCGCTCTTGACCTCGTAGTGGCGCATCTCCTCGATTCTGTCTACGTAGGGCCGTACCGCGGCGAAGAAGCCGGCGAACTGCGGACTGCTGCGGAACCCCTGCAGGTGTCCATCGGCCGAGTCCCACTCGATGCGGACGGTGTAGGCGGTCGCGTCTTCGGAGCAGCGCGCGACCTCATAGCGCTCGCAGTGCGGCGATGCGTCGAGCGACGGAGCGGCGGCGCGGTAGGCGTCTTCGAAGGAGCGTGCCTCGTCCTCGGGGATCCGGTAGCGGATGTACTCGACGATCATGCGGCTGCGGCCTCCTGGGAGAGCTCGGCGGCCACCGCCGAGGCGCCGGCGCCGACGAGCCAGCTGAGCGGAGCGCTAGGCAGGTATCGCTCCATCAGGCTCACGACGCGATTCGCCTCGTCCTCGCTCAACTCCGCGCGGCCGTCCGCGACGCGGGCGATCGCCTCGCGGGCCATCAGCAGGTAGCGGCGCTGATCGGCAAGGACGGCGGGCGGGCTGGGCGTCCCGTGGCCGACGTAGAGCGTTCGTACGCGGGCAAGGACTTCCTCAGCCCGGTCGATCGCGTTGAGCCACGCGTGCGTATGGCCGTCCGCCAGGTACGCGTGCGTACGGTCGAAGGCCAGGTCACCGACGAACGCGGTGTCGCCGTCGCCCAGTAGCCAGACGGTTTCGCTCTCGCTTTCGCAGGGTCCGAAGTCCCAGGCGGTAAACCGCAGGTCGCCGAGTTCGACCGATTCTTCGTCCGCCACCGTCCGGTTCGGGAACGTGGCGCTGGCCGGCCACTCGTCCCCGAACATCGGCCCCCACTGGGCGCGCTTGGCGTCGTCCTTGGCGCGGATCTCGCGGTGGACGTCGCCGTGCGCGATCACCGGCACGTCCCCACCGGCGAGCAGCTGGCCGATCGTGTTGTAGTGATCGGGGTGCGGGTGGGTCACCAGCACGCCCAGGAGCGGCTTCCGGAGCGCCTCATAGCGCGCGCGAAAGGCGCGGCCGTCCGACAGCAACAGCGGCGCGTCGATCGCGACCACCCCCTCGGCGCCCTCCACCAGGTAGGAGTTGACGAACAGCCCGGTCTCGCCGGAGCGGTACGTGTGCACGGTCGGAGCCATGCGGCCCAAGCTACGAAACGCGTTGCGCGGAGGCCAACACGAATTCCGTCTAAGCCCAGACGGAGCGCGTATGGGAGGTTTACGCTGCTCCTGGCATGGTCGAGCTGCGTCACCTGCGCTACTTCATCGCCGTAGCGGAGGAGCTGAACTTCAGCCGCGCCGCACAGCGGATGCACATGGCCCAGCCTCCGCTCAGCGCCGCGATCCAACAGCTCGAACGCGACCTCGGGGTCGATCTGTTCGTCCGCACCACCCGCGAGGTCAAGCTCACCGACGCCGGACGCGCGTTCCTGCGAGGAGCGCGGCGGACGCTGGCCGATGCCGAACGGGCGGCCGAGGACGCTAAGCGCGCGGCGGCCGGCGAGCTCGGACAGCTGCGGATCGCCTATTCGTGGAGCACCCGCTTCGAGACGCTCCCGGCGCTCGGCAGGGCATTCCGGGCAAGCCACCCGGACGTCGAGCTGCTAGCGCAGGAGATGTGGAACGCCCGGATGCCTCCGGCATTCGCCAGCGGCAGCATCGACATCGCCCTCTCCCTCTGCCCGGAGATCGCCGCCGAGCTCGAGCTCGCCCCGGTCCGCAAGGAGCGGCTCGTTGCGCTGCTGCCCGAGACACACCCGCTCACGGGCCAGGATGCGATCCCGCTCTCCGCCCTGGCCGACGAGCAGTTCATCCTGTTCCCGCGGGAGATCGCGCCGCGGCTGCACGACGCCTTCATGGCGATCTACCGCCGCGCCGGCTTCGAGCCGCGAGTGCGGAACGAGTCGTTCCACACGGGATGGGACCTCGGGGTCCTCGCCGAGATACCGGCCGCCGCCATGGCGCCGCAAACGGTCGCGGGTGGACTTCCGGACGGGATCGTCGCGGTCGCACTCAGCGAACCAACCGACTCGCTCGAGACCTGTCTGGTGTGGCGCGGCGACGACAGCTCGGCCGCCGTCGCGGCATTCGTGGCGGTCGCGCAGTCGGCGTTCGGCGCCGTGCACGGCCCGTCCCCCGTAGCCGGCTCTACCGGCTCGGTCTAGACCCATACGCGGTTCGTGTTGCTCCGGGGCATCAAGGGCCCTAGCGTCGTGGATCACGATGCTCGCGAACCACCCGATCGACGTGATGATCCTGGCGACGGACCTCGGAGTCGCGAAGGAGTTCTACGGCGACAGGATCGGGCTCGAGGTCCTCCTCGAGAGCGACGACTTCCTGACATTCAAGTGTGGCGGTGATAGCCGGCTCGTCGTCACCCGGAGCTCCACCGGCACGAGCGAGCCGCAGACCAAGGCCTCGTGGCGCGTGGACGACCTCGCCGGGGAGG
>JBKOYW010000324.1:0-6132 GCA_046744275.1 Actinomycetota bacterium | reverse complement strand
GACCGGTACGGCAGGGATGCTGGTGGCGCTGTTCATGCTCGGCGCCTACTACGCGGCGACCGACGGCGTGCTGATGGCGCTGGGGTCCGGCCAGGTCTCGGAGGATCTGCGCGGCAGCGGCCTCGCTTTGCTCGGCACGGCGGTCAGCACGTCGCGGCTGCTCGCCTCGGTGCTGTTCGGCGCGCTGTGGACGATGTTCAGCATCGAGACGGCACTGATCGTCTTCGCCGGCGGCCTCGTCGTCGCGATGCTGGTCGCCGCGCTGGCCCTGAAGGGGTCGCGCGCGTGAGCCGCCGCGGGATTGCCTTCACGCTGCTGTGCGTGGCGTGCATCGCGGTCGCCGGGGTCGCCGTCGCCGCCGCTGCGCTGCGCGCGCGGGACGACGCGCGCGAGTCCGAGCGCGCGGTCGCCGTCGCGCGCCCGACGGTCGAGCGGCTGCTGGAGGACGGGCGGGGCGGGCGGGACTATGTTCTCTTCCGCAACCTCGATCGCGACGACGCCGCCGGCTACGGGCGGCTGGCGATCGCGCCGCTCGACGGCGCCAAGCCGGGCGAGCGGCTGCTGGCCGGGGAGGCGTGCGACCGCGTCGACCTCGCCGCCGGCCATGGACTGTGCCTCGGCACCGCGGGGCCGACCGGCTTCAAGGCCAAGATCCTCGACGGCGCGCTGCACTCGACCGGCTCGGTGCGCCTCGCGGGCGTGCCCAGCCGCACGCGCGTCTCGCCCGACGGCCGCTACGGCGCGGTCACCTCGTTCGTGACCGGCCACTCGTACGCCGACGTCGGCGCGTTCTCGACCGCGGCGACCATCATCGACCTCGAGCGCGGCAAGAAGGCCGGCGACCTCGAGAAGGACTTCACGATCACGCTCGACGGCAAGGCGGTCACCGCCCCCGACCGCAACTTCTGGGGCGTGACGTTCTCCCGCGACGGCGACACCTTCTACGCCACGATGGCCACCGGCGGCAAGACCTACCTGATCAAGGTCAGCCTCAGCAAGCGCTCGGGCCATGTGATCCACGAGAACGTCGAATGCCCGTCGCTGTCGCCGGACGAGACGCGGATCGCGTACAAGAAGGCGATCGGCCATGACCCGCCGGTGTGGCGGTTCCACGTGCTCGACCTCGCCACCGGCCGAGAGACGCCGCTCGCCGAGCCCGAGCCGCTCGACGACCAGATCGAGTGGCTCGACGACGACCACGTGCTCTATCGCTCCGGCGAGGCGACGTGGACGATGCCCGCCGACGGCAGCGGCTCGCCTAGCCGTTGGCTCCCGGCGGCGGACTCACCCGCCGTCGTGCGCGGCTGATCGCGGCGTCGCGCCCGGTCAAGTTCGTCGGCTTTCGGGCCGATTCCGTCCCTGTCGATGTCGATGACGCGAACTTCGTCACAGGTGGCGGGCGAGATCGCCTTCCTGGCCTACCACGATCCGCTCACGGGCCTGGCCAACCGTGCCGCGCTCGAGGACGCCCTCGCGCTGGCGGTGGCGGACGCGCGCGCGGACGGCACCTCGGTCGCGCTGGCGTTCGCCGACCTCAACGAGTTCAAGCGGGTCAACGACTCGCTCGGCCACGACCTCGGCGACGAGCTGCTGTGCCAGGTCGCGGTCCGGCTGCGTGAGGCCGTGCGGCCCGGCGACCTCGTGGTACGCCAGGGCGGCGACGAGTTCCTCGTGCTGATCCGCGGCCTGCCGCGCGACGGCCGCATGGCCGCGGAGGCGGTCGGCCAGCGCATCGCTGACGCGGTCAACCGCCCGTTCAAGCTCGGCGCCGCCGAGCTGCTGGTGGACGCCGCGGTCGGGATCAGCCTGTTCCCTGACGACGCCGAGTCGCCCGTCACGCTGCGCAAGCACGCCGACGCCGCGATGTACGAGGCCAAGGCGGCCGGCGGCGGGGTGAACGTCTACGGCGCCGACACCGCCGACCCGATCGCCCGCCTCGAGCTCGCCGCCCGGCTGCGGCGGGGGATCGAGCGAGGCGAGCTCGAGCTGCATCACCAGCCGATCATGCGGCTCGCCGATCACACGATCATCGGCGTCGAGTCGCTCGTGCGCTGGCGCGACCCGGAGCGCGGCGGGCTGGTGCCGCCGGTCGAGTTCATCCCGGTCGCCGAGCGCACCGGCGTGATCGACGCGCTCGGGGACTGGGTGCTCCGCGACGTCTGCGCACAGGCGCGCATGTGGGCCGAGGCCGGGCTGTACCCGAACGTCGGCTTCAATGTCTCGCCGCGCCAGCTCCGGCGCGCGGACGTGGCGCAGCGCTTCGCCGAGGTCGTCAGCGCGCACGGCATCGAGCCCGGCCGCTTCGTGCTCGAGATCACCGAGTCGGCGTGGTCGCTGGAGGCGTCGCGGCTGCTGCCGGTGCTCGGCGAGCTGCGCGCCGCCGGCTTCGCGCTCGCGATCGACGACTTCGGCGCCGGCTACTCGTCGCTGTGGCGCCTGCGCGAGCTGCCGGTGCAGATCATCAAGGTCGACCGGGCGTTCCTGGCCGGCGTCCCCTACGAGCCGGAAGCCACCGCGGTCTACTCGGCGATTCTCCAGCTCGCCGACGCGTGCGGCTGCGACGTCGTGGCCGAGGGCGTCGAGGAGCCCGAACACGCGGACTTCCTGATCGCCAAGGGCTGCCGGATCGCCCAGGGCTACCACTTCAGCCGCCCGGCCCCCGCGGCCGATGTCACGGCGCTGCTCGAGGCGTCGATCGCCCCCGAGCGCCGCCGGTAGCGGGCCCCGTCCGCTACCCTTCTGCGTCGCCCATGGCCGTTCCCAAGCAGAAGCAGTCGCACTCGCGCACGAGCAAGCGGCGCGCGCAGCACAAGATCTCCGCTCCCGCGGTGAACTCGTGCCCGACCTGCCACCAGCCGCGCCGCCCGCACCGCGTGTGCCCGCACTGCGGCAGCTACGGCGGTCGCGAGGTCGTGGACGTCTCGCTCGACCACGATCACGACCACGAGCACTAGGCGCCGGTAGTGCCGGAACCGGTCACCGTCGCGGTCGACGCGAACGGGGCCGACAAGGGTCCCGGCGAAGTGGCGCGCGGTGCGGCGCTGGCAGCCGCCGCGGGAACCCGCGTGCTGCTGTTCGGTCCGGCTGCGGAGCTGGGCTCGGTTCCTGACGGCGTCGAGGTCGTCGACGCGCCGGTCTCGATCGCCAAGGACCCCGATCCCGCCCGGGCGGTCCGGCGCACGTCCGACGCCTCGATCGTGCGTGCCGTCGAGGCGGTGGCAGATGGCCGGGCAGACGCTCTGGTGAGCGGCGGCTCGACCGGCGCCGCGTTGGCGGCCGCGCTGTTCCGCTTCAAGCGCGCCCGGGGCGTGCACCGTCCGGCGCTCGCGCTCGTCGTGCCCATCCCGAAGGCGCCGTTCCTGCTGCTGGATGCGGGAGCGAACGTCGAGGTCCGGCCGGAGCACCTCGTCCAGTTCGCGCACATGGGCGCGGCGTTCGTGGAGGTCGTGATGGGGATCGAGCGGCCGCGGGTGGCGCTGCTCTCGAACGGCGAGGAGCCCAACAAGGGGCCGGAGATCGTCGTCGCCGCGCATGAGACGTTGCGCTCGAACCCGGGCGAGCTGAACTTCGTCGGCAATGTCGAGGGCTTCGCGATCGGCACCGGCGCGGCCGACGTGATCGTGGCCGACGGGTTCGCCGGCAACGTCGCGCTGAAGGTGATGGAGGGGACGTCGAGCGCGCTCCTGACAGCGATCCGCGGGGCGGCCACGTCATCGACGCGGGCGAAGCTCGGGGGGCTGCTGCTGCGACCGGCCCTGCGCGGCCTGCGCGACGAGATCGATCCCGAGGAGGCGGGCGGCGCAGTGCTGCTCGGCCTGCGCCGGCTCGGCGTGGTCCCGCACGGCTCGTTCGGCGCCCGCGGCTTCGCGCGCGCGATCGAGGTCGCGGCGCGCGGGGTGCAGCTCGACGTGGCCGGCCGGACCCACGACCGGCTGGCGGCGGCGGGTGCGCTGAGGCGCTCCGAGGTGTCCGAGGCGGCCGCTAGCGTGCCGGACAAGTGAGCGAAGCGAACGGTTACGTGAGGCGGGACGCCGAACGTCATCATCAGAACGCGGGGCCGGATGCCCCGCGGAGGTAACCCATGACGCGAGACGAGGTTCTCGAGCTGATCCGTGAGCATCTGGCCGACGAGCTGCAGATCGATCCGGCGCGCATCACGGAGGCCACGCACTTCCGCAACGACCTGTCCGCGGACTCGCTCGACCTCTACACGCTGGTGCAGGAGCTCGAGGACACGTACGGGATCAAGATGTCCGACGAGGAGGCGGCGCGCATCCAGACCGTGGGCGCGGCGGTTGACTTCGTGCTCGCCCACCCTCCTCCAACCGCGCCCGCGCGCGGCGCCGTCGACCGCGAGCCGGGATCCTGACCCCTGCGACGCCTGCACGACCTGGTGGAGCGGCTGCCGGACGAGCTCGCCCGGCAGGCGGTCACGCACGCCTCGTGGGTGGAGGAGCGCAGCGCGGCCTACGAGCGGCTCGCATTCCTGGGCGACTCGGTGCTCGGCCTGGCGATCACCACGCACCTCTACCCGCGGCTCGAGACCTACGGCGCCGGACGGCTGACCAAGATCCGCGCGCAGGCGGTGTCGGGGCGCTCGTGCCGGGCGGTCGCCGAGCGCCTGGGGATCCCGGAGCGGCTGCGGGCGGCGGCGCCCGACGAGGTCGCGGGACCGGCGACGGAGGCGCTCGCCCAGACCGAGCGCGTGCTGGCCTCGGTGATCGAGGCCGTGATCGGCGCGTGCTACCTGGAGTTCGGCTACGAGGAGACGGCGGATGCGGTGGTGGAGGCGTTCACGCCGGAGATCGAGCTGGCGCTCGAGCGTCCTGCGGACTTCAAGTCGGCGCTGCAGGAGCGGCTGGCCCGCCGAGGCGCGGTCGTGACCTACGACGTGACGGCCGAGGAGGGTCCGCCGCACGAGCGGCGCTTCGAGGTGGCGGCGATGGTGGAGGGCGAGGAGCTGGCGCGCGGCGCCGGGCGCTCGAAGAAGGACGCCGAGCAGGCGGCGGCCGAGTCGGCGCTGGACGGCCTGGAGGGCTGACGTGCACCTGAGGTCGATCACCCTCAAGGGCTTCAAATCGTTCCCGGACCGCACGCGGCTCGACTTCTCACCCGGCGTCTCGGTGGTCGTGGGCCCGAACGGCTCGGGCAAGTCCAACATCACCGACGCGGTGCTGTGGGCGATGGGCGAGCAGTCGCCGGTGGCCGTCCGCGGCCAGTCGATGCAGGACGTGATCTTCGCGGGCGCACACGGCGTGCAGGCGCGGAGCGAGGCCGAGGTCGAGGTGGTGCTCGACAACGCGAGCGGCGCGGTCGACCTGCCGGCCGGCGAGATCTCGATCGCGCGTCGCTTGAATCGCGCGGGCGAGGGCGAGTACCGCATCAACGGCGCACGCTGCCGGCTGACCGACGTGCTCGAGCTGCTCTCGGACACCGGACTCGGGAAGGAGATGCACTCGGTCGTCTCCCAGGGCCGCGTCGAGGCGATCGTGACCTCCAAGCCGCGCGACCGGCGGATGCTGATCGAGGAGGCGGCCGGGCTCGGCAAGCACCGCAAGCGGCGGCGGCGGGCGCAGCTCAAGCTCGCGCGGACGCAGGACAACCTCGATCGCGCGCTGGACGTCGAGCGCGAGGCCCGCACACGGCTGCGGCCTTTGAAGCGGCAGGCGGAGGCGGCGGAGCTTCACGAGCGGCTCGAGCGGCAGACCGACGAGGCGCTATGGGCTCTGGCGCGCGAGGACGTGCGGGGTGCCGGCGCTGCGCTTTCGGCGGCGGAGGCGGATGTGGCTGCGGCTCGTGCTGCGGCGGAGGAGACCGAGGCGGAGCTGCACGCGGTCGCGGCGCGGCGCGAGCAGGCCGAGACGGCTTTGGCGTCGCGCGGCACCGAGCGCGAGGGCTTGGCGAACCGGTTCTACGCCGCCCGGTCGGCGCGCGAGCGGATCGGGCTGCGGGAGGAGGCGGCGCGCCAGGCCGTCTCGACGCTCGAGGACCGCGCGGGGCGTCGGATCGCGCTGCTGGCGTCGCTGCAGGCGGAGGGGGAGGCCGATACGGGGGACGACGGCGCCGGGGAGCGGATCGCGGCGCTGGAGGCGGAGCTCGCCGAGCTGGCTGAGGACCGCGCCGCGCGTCTCG
>JBKOYW010000093.1:0-5042 GCA_046744275.1 Actinomycetota bacterium | reverse complement strand
GACCGGCACTCTCCAGCGGGCGACTCGACCTGTGGCTCACCGCTCCCTTGGACGAATACGAGCAGCGGTGGCAATGCGCCGGTGGAGCGAAGCACCGCTGCTCCTTTGATGTGGCGGGCGATCCGAGGCGGCGGCCGTCGGCGAGTGGCTCCGCGCGGGCGTAGGTCCCGAGCCGCGGGGCGGACGCCCAGCCCCTTGGCGCCGCGGGCGGGCGCAAGGCCTGCGGAGCGTGCGTCGCGCCGACACACTTCCGACACACTTTCGATGTCCAAACAGGTCTACCGACGGGCAACGGCGCCCAGCGATGACCACGTTCTTCGGCCGAAAGCCAAGGTTTCAAGCCGAGAAGCCCGTCATCGCTCGGCGCGCTCCATGGCGGGAGTAAGCCTTACCATGGAAGTGCTCTACCAACTGAGCTAAGAGGGCGTGCGCGGTCCTCAGCGTAGCGCCCCGCCACGCCCCGGGTAGCCTCATGGGCCATGGACGAGGGGACGCTGCGGGTGCGGCTTTGGGACGGGTTTGCCCGGCTTCAGCTGCTGCTCGGTGGGCATGCCGGGAAGGGCCACACGCTCGAAAGACCAGGGCTTGTCGCCTCGATCGTTCCGAATGCACCCGATTCGCCGACCCTCAATGCGGCGGTGGCGATCGAGCCGGACGCCGCGGCCGAGCACCTGCAGGAGCTCGCGGCCCGGTATGCGAACGCGCATGTCCGGCGCTGGGGCATCTGGCTGGATGGCCACGCGAGCCTTGCCGCTCAGGCGCTCGCCCAGCACGACATGGTGGTCACGACCGCCAGCCCGGGCATGGGCGCCTCCCTTGACGAGCTGGCCATCCAAGACGACGCAACGAGAATCGAAGCCGACCTCGCGACCGTCGGGCGCGTCAACGACCTCGCGTACGGCAACTACGACGGCCGGCTGGAGCGCACGCTCACGCCACTCCCCAACGGCGTCCTCAAGGGCTACCAGGCCGCCCTCAACGGCTCCCCCGCCTCCGTCGCCCTCGCGCTCCACCACGCTCAGGACGCCGGGATCTCGTTCGTAGCCACGATCCCGAAGGCCAGACGACAGGGCCTCGCCACGCAGGTGATGCAGCAGGCGCTCGCACACGCACTCAGAGACGGCTGCACGACGACCACCCTCCAGGCCACCGACGTCGGCGAGCGGCTGTACACCAACCTCGGCTACCGCCGGCTGACCCTCATGCAGCTCTGGGAACGACGACCGTGAGCCTCAACCCCGCTCTCGAGGATGTCCGCTTCTGCCCTCGCTGCGGCGCCGAGGCGACCATCGCCTACCCGCGCAGCATCACCTGCGCCAGCTGCGGCTACGGCGCCTTCTACAACCCCAAGCCCGTCGCCTGTGCGATCGCTACGAACCCGCAAGACCACATCATCCTGCTGAAGCGCGGGTTCCAGCCGAACCGCGGGCGATGGAGCATGCCCGGCGGCTTCGTGGACCTGGGCGAATCGGTAGAAGACGCCGCGATCCGGGAGACGAAAGAGGAGATCGGGGTCGATATCGAGATCGTTGATCTGGTCGGTGTCTACTCTCGAAGTACCGACCGGATCGTGGTCGTGGTGTACGCGGCGCGAACCGAGGGCACGCCGACCCGGACCGAGGAAGCGCTGGAAGTTGAAGCCTTCCGGCCGACGACCATCCCATGGGACCAACTGGCGTTCTGGAGCGACGGTCGCGCGTTGCGCGACTACTTGAGCCTCGCGGCGGGCAGCGCCGCCGCCGGCTCCTCCTGATCGCACGTCATGCACTGGTCGTCGCAGCAGTCATGGCGGCCTCGATCGTCGGCGCCTACGCCGCCCTCGACACCTATGACGAGGAGCGCCAGCTCTCCGTCGGCCAGATCGAGCTGTCCGCCGACCCCGGCGAGCACGGCGCGCTCGACCTCTACGTCCCTCTCGTCGACTGGGGCGTCCGGTTCGAGGACGCGATCCGCGCCCCGATCCGCCTCAACGTCGACCTCCGCACGGTCGACAGGAGCGTCGTCGCCGAGGTCGCACGCGGCGGGAGCTTCGACCTCCAGCGGGTCCGCAGCGAAGCGAGAGACGCGATCGCCGGCTACCTGCGCAAGCTGATCGGCCTCGCGCTCCTCGGATCGCTGGCGGTCGGACTGCTCGTGGCCTTCGCCGTCCGCCACCGCGCCGGCCCGCGCCTCCGGTACACGATCCCCGCGGCGATAACGACCACCGTCGCCGTCGGCGTCGCGCTCGTGGTCCTCTTCCCGCCGCGCGGCACGATCGACGAGCCGCAGTACTACGCCTTCGGGCCGGACATCCCGCGGGCGCTGGACGCGGTCGAGGCCGCCCAGAGGTCCACGCGCACGCTCGACCAGGAGCTCGACGCGCAGCTCGTCGGCCTCGCCCGGCTCGTCACCAACCCGGCCAACCTCACGCCGCTCGCAAACCGGCCGTCGATCACGATCGCGTCCGACCTGCACAACAACTTCCTCGCCGCGCCGATCCTGGAGAGTGCCACGGGCGACGGGCCGCTGTTCTTCGCCGGCGACCTGACCGACCGCGGCTCGCCGCTCGAGGCGCGGCTGGTGAGCCGGGTCACGAGCCTCGGCGACCCGTTCGTGTTCGTCTCCGGCAACCACGACTCCGACAGCCTCCAACGCGACCTCGCGCGCCGCGACGCCGTCGTCCTCACGGAGCGCGGCCGGCTCATGCCGGACGGCTCGTACGGCCCACAGGTCGTCGACATCGACGACCTCAGGGTCGCCGGCTACCGCGACCCGTTCGAGCGCCGCGCGGGCGAGAACTTCCGCGATCGCTACCAGCCGTCGCCGACCCCCGCCCAACAGGACGCGTTCACCGCCTGGCTGGCCCCGCTGATCGGGGACGTCGACATCGTCATGGTCCACGAGCCGGCGCTGATCGAGCCGGCGCTCGCCATCCTCGAAGACTCCCCGCCTGCCCGGCCGCTGGTGATCATCACCGGCCACACGCACAAGGCGTCGCTCGAACGCTTCCCGGGCGTGACCGTGATCAACGGCGGCTCGGTCGGCGCCGGCGGCACCGGCAACCTCACCGAGCGGACCGACTACGGCCTCGCGCGGCTGATCTACACGACCAAGCCGGCGTTCCAGCCGCTGGCCGCCGACCTCATCACGATCGACCCCACCGACGGCTCGTCCACCGCCAGTCGTGAGCGCCTCGAGGGCGAGCCCGAGGACTAGCTAACTAGTAGAAGCGCTCGTCCTGGCGCCGGGCTCGCGCGCGGCCCACGTCGTGCAGGAAGGCCGAGATCACGAGGTTCACCAGCCAGATCACGATCGTCGCGCCGACCACCGTCCAGAACCCTCCGGCCTCGAAGTCGCCGACCACCCAGTCCGTGAGCAGCAACATCAGCACGTTGACGAAGAAGTAGGCGACGCCGAGCGTGACGATGATCAGCGGGATCGAGAGGATCGCGATGACCGGCTTGACGATCCAGTTGACGATCGTGAACACGACCGCGGCGAGGACGAGGACCCAGAACGAGTCGCCGTAGGTCATCTCGTCGAACAGCTCGCTCGCGACCCAGAGGGCGGCGAGGTTGCCGGCGAAGCGTACGAGGAGCTCGGGCATCAGCGACTCTCGAATCGTCGCACGATCCGCCAGGCCGAGGGCAGCGCGACCGCACCGATGACCGCCTTCACGAGACCGCCCACGATGAAGATCGAGAAGCCGTTGTGGATCGTCCAGTCCCACGACTCGCCGACGGCGATCTTCAACCCCACCAGCCCGAACGCGAAGATCACGAGCTGGCCGGCGACGAACGCGAGGAACGCGAGCAGCACGTGGCGGTCAGCGCCGTGCTCCGCGAGCCAGCCGATCACGCCGGCGGCGACGATGAAGCCGATGATGTAGCCGCCGCTCGCGCCCCAGATCACGTCCCAGCCCGACTCGCCGTCGGCGTAGAACGGCAGGAACAGGCCGAGCACCGCGTACAGGCCCAGAGAGGACGCCCCACAGCGCGCACCCAACGTCGCCCCCACCAGCCCGACCGCCAGCGTCTGGCCGGTGATCGGCACCGGTGACGGCGGCACGTCGATCGAGATCTGCGCGAACAGGGCGGTCAGCAGCGCGCCGCTCACGACGAGCACGGCATCACGCACGCGCGCGCCCGGGAGCACGTCGGCGAGAACTGGGTACCGGGGCAGGGCAGCAGCGCTCGGTGCGCTCATCGGCGGATCGTCCTTTCCGTAGGGAGCCGCGGGAACCTACAACGTCTCAACTCACGGCGGGCTGCCCCAGACGAGGCTGCCACCGACGTAGGCGGTCACCTTCGTCGAGTCGGCGTACGCCGTGTTCGTGCCGTAGCTGTGATCGTTCGCCTCGTTCAATGGCGACCAGTCCGACTTCGCGAAGCGCAGCTGGATGTCCCCCGTCGAGGCGCCCGGCGCGCGCGTGCCGCCCGTGAAGCCGACCTCCAGGTACGCGTCCGCGCCCGCGCGCGCGGGAGACACGGGAACGACGGTCCGGGTGATCGCGCCGCACCCGATCGCGGCCCAGTCGCACCATGTGTTGAGCGTGCTCGAGCCGCCGTCGCGCGTGAACCAGTACCTCAGCTTCACGCCCGCGAGGTTGAGCGGCGCCGTCCCGGTGTTGACCGCCCGCAGCCCGGGCTTGGCGTCGTTCGGGGACCCGCCGGCGTCGTAGTTGCGGTACTGGACCCTGGCCGACGACCCGCCCGGCACTGGGGTCGGGGTCGGCGTGGGGGTCGGCGTCGGCGTCGGCCCGCGGTTGAACGAGAACTTGATCGGGTCCAGCATCCCGTCCTTGGTCTGGTTCACGGTCGTCCAGTCGTCGTTCAGGATCCCGCCCGTGTCGCCCGAATTCGGGTTCCACGACCAGAACGTCCAGCTCATCCCGCCGGCGCCGGCGCCCAGTGAGCCCGTCAGCGTGGTGAGCCACTGCCGATCCGATTCGTCGTTGAGCTTCGTTCCGAACTCGCCAAGCAGGATCGGTCGCCACGTTGAGCCGGACCGGCGCTCCGCCCCGGACCGAAGGTTGCCGCCCCACCAGTTGCACGCGCCCGAGA
>JBKOYW010000216.1:0-7266 GCA_046744275.1 Actinomycetota bacterium | reverse complement strand
GGCGCTCTTCGGGAGCTCGGCGAGGAACACGATCTCGTGCGGGACCTTGTAGGGGGCGAGGAACGTCCGGCAGTGGCGCTCGAGCTCCTCCGCGTCGACCGCGCGGCCGGGCTTCGTCACGACGAAGGACTTCACGCGCTCGCCAACGAGACCTCGCCGTACCTACTTCAGCATAAGGACAACCCCGTGGACTGGCATCCGTGGGGCGAGGAGGCGCTCTCCCGCGCCCGCGACCAGCAGAAGCCGCTGCTCGTCTCGATCGGCTACTCGGCCTGCCACTGGTGCCACGTGATGGAGCGCGAGTCGTTCGAGGACCCCGAGGTCGCGGCGGTCATGAACGACGCGTTCGTGTGCATCAAGGTCGACCGCGAGGAGCGCCCGGACGTCGACGCCATCTACATGGACGCCGTGCAGGCGATGACCGGCCACGGCGGCTGGCCGCTGAACGCGTTCCTCACGCCGGAGGGCGTGCCGTTCTACGCCGGCACCTACTTCCCGCCGACCCCGCGCCAGGGCATGCCGAGCTGGCGGATGGTGCTCGAGGGCGTCGCGCGCGCATGGGACGAGCAGCGCGACCAGATCATCGACGGGTCGGAGCGGATCGTCGGCCACCTCCAGGCGACGGCGCGGATCGAGGCGCCCGACGCCGAGCTCGACCCCGCGGCGCTCGACCATGCGGTGACGGCACTGCGGCGCGGCTACGACGCCGAGCACGGCGGCTGGGGCGGGGCGCCGAAGTTCCCGGCCGCGTCGACGATCGAGTTCCTGCTGCGGCGCGGAGAACGGCAGATGGCGCTGCACACGCTCCGGCGGATGGCCGGCGGCGGGATGTACGACCAGGTGGGCGGCGGCTTCGCGCGCTACTCCGTCGACGCCCGCTGGGTCGTGCCGCACTTCGAGAAGATGCTCTACGACAACGCGCTGCTCGCACGCGCGTACCTGCACGCCTTCCAGGTCTCGGGCGAGGCCTTCTTCGAGCGGGTGACGCGCGAGACGCTCGACTGGGCGCTGCGCGAGCTGCGCCAGGAGGAGGGCGGGTTCGCGAGCGCGCTCGACGCCGACTCCGAGGGCGTCGAGGGCAAGTTCTACGTCTGGCGGCTCGAGGAGGTTCGCGAGGCGCTCGGGCCCTTGGCGGACGCCGCCGTCGAGCACTTCGGGATGACCGGGGCCGGCAACTTCGAGGGCGCCAACATCCCGGTCCGCGCCACACCCGATCCCGAGCGGCTGGACGAGATCAAGGCGGGGCTGCTCGCGGCGCGCGAGCGGCGCGTCCGACCCGGCCTCGACAACAAGCGGCTGACCGCCTGGAACGCGCTGATGATCTCCGCGCTGGCCGACGCCGGCGCGGCGCTCGGCGAGCCCCGCTACCGCGACGCCGCGGTCGACGCCGCCGAGTTCGTGCTGCGTGACCTGCGTGACAGCGACGGCCGCCTGTTGCGCACCTACAACCAGGGCCGCGCGCACCTGGGCGCCTACCTCGAGGACCATGCGTTCCTGCTCGAGGCACTGCTGACGCTCTACGAGGCGACGTTCGACCCGCGCTGGTTCGCCGAGGCGCGGGCGCTCGCCGAGCAGATCCTCGAGCGCTTCGCCGACCCCGAGCGCGGCGGGTTCTTCTCGACAGCGTCCGACCACGAGCCGCTCCTCGCGCGCCGCAAGGAGCTCCAGGACCACCCGATCCCGGCCGGCGGTTCGGCCGCCGCCTTCGGCCTGCTCCGGCTCGCGCGGCTGACCGGCGAGGCGCGCTACGAGGACGCCGCGCTCGGCCACATCCGGCTGCTGCACACGCTCGCGCCCGAGCACGCCGGCGCGTTCGGGCACCTGCTGTCGGCGATCGACTTCGCGCTCGCCGACGTGCGCGAGGTCGCGCTCGTGGGCGACGACCGCGCGCCGCTCGAGCAGGTCGCGCGCGAGACGTTCCGCCCGCACGTGGTGCTGGCCGGCGGCGACGCCGACGGCGTACCGCTGCTCGAGGGCCGCGAGCCGGTCGGCGGCCGCGCCGCAGCGTATGTGTGCGAGCGCTTCGCGTGCCAGCGACCGGTCACCGAGCCGGACGAGCTGCGCGCGCTGCTCGACCGCTGAGCGTCAGACCGGTTTCGGGGGCGCTCGCGCCGGGCATCTCCATGTGCCAGGTTCGTTCAACTTCCGTGGCAGGGGGTTCGAGCCCCGCCTGCTGATCCTCTGAACGCTGCGGCGCGCGATCGCGATCAGCGCTTGCGCGCCGCCTTGCCTTCGGGCGAGTCGAGGTAGGCGAGCACGTCGTCGTAGCGCCCGCCCTGGTTGGCGAACTCGACGTAGTTGCGTGCCGTGCGCAGCCAGTCCGTGGTGGTGGCGCGGGCGTCGCGCAGCGCGTGCTCGAGGTGGGCGGACCGGATCGGGACATCGTCGCCGCGCTCGATTGCCTCGTCGATCACGGTGTCGACCGCCCGCTCCACCAGCGAGCGCAGGTCGGCACCGCTGAACAGCGCGGTGCGCTGCGCGAGGGCGTCGAGGTCGAGCTCGGCCTGCGGCCGGTCCTCGAGCGCGAGCTCGAGGATCCGCTTGCGAGCGGGCACGTCGGGCGGCGAGACGAACACCACGCGGTCGAAGCGGCCAGGGCGCTTGAGCGCGTCGTCGACGTCCCACGGCGCATTGGTCGCCGCCAGCACCAGCATGCCCTGGTTGTCGGAGCCGATCGCGTCGAGCTCCTGCAGCAGCTGGTCGACCAGCGCACGGCCGGCGCTGCCCGGCTGCTTGCGGCGTGCGAACGCGATCGCGTCGAGCTCGTCGATGAACAACACGCACGGCGCGCGGTCTCGCGCCTCCGTGAACGCCTCGTGCAGCAGCCGCTCGCTGACCCCGAACATCGGGTCGAGCACGTCCTCCATCCGCAGGTTCAGGAACGGGACGCCGCACTCGCCGGCCGTCGCGCGCGCGAGCAGCGTCTTGCCGCAGCCGGGCGGGCCGTACAGCATCACGCCGCCGCCCGCGCGGCGACCGTAGCGCTCGTACAGGTCCGGGCGCTGAAACGGCAGCACGATCGTCTTGTGGATCGCCTTCTTGACGGCCTCGAGGCCGCCGACCTGCGCGAACGTGATCTGCTCGGTCTCGACCGGCACGGCGACCCTCGGCGGCGGCTCCTCCGGGTCGACCGCGGGCCGCGCCGCGCCGCCGTCCACAAGCGCCGCCTTGAGCTCCTGCTCGAGGCCGGCGGTCCCGCCCATCGTGCCTGCGCGGCGCGCGGCCTCCAGGCAGCGGGCCGCGAGCTGGAGCCGCCCGAGACCGACCGCCAGCGTCCCGACGCGCACCAGCTCCTCGTTCGGCAGCGCGCCGGCGTCGAACAGCAGCGCGTAGTGCTCAAGCGCCTCCTCGCCCTGGTCCTCGCCGGCGAGCGCCTCGGCCAGCACCAGCCGCAGCGCGTGGTTGTCGGGCGACAGCTCGACGGCGGCGCGCAGACCCTCCAGCCGCTCGTCGCTCATCGCTCGAGGCGCTCGAGGATCGGCGGCACGACCCAGGACCAGACGCAGACCACCAGCCACGCGATCACCGCGACGGTGGCCGCGGTCGCGAGCCCGGCCGCGCGCAGGCCGAAGATGACCACCATCGCGCCGACCCAGCTGCCGACCACGCCGGCGCGGGCGAAGAACATGGTCGGCCACCACAGCGGGTTGCCGGCCATCCTGCGGGCCTCTCGCGCGTCGGCGGCGTAGCGCTCGTCGGTCGGGTCCTGGCGCACCGCCTCGCCGAAGCGGTCCGCCGCAGAGGCTGCGCGGCCGCGGTTGAGGTCGAAGACGCCGAGCATGCGGTGGGCGCGGACCGACTCGGGGTCGAGCGCCAGCATCTCCTCGCTCAGCCGGCGTGCCTCGCGGTTGTCGCCGCGCAGGTAGGCGAGCGACTGGCGGCCGGCGAGCACGTCGGGCGCGTCGGGGTCGCTGTTCGCGGCGGCGTCGAGCACGCGTGCGGCCTTGTCGAGCTGGCCGCCGCGCATCAGCACGTCGGCGTACTGGCACAACAGCTCGGGGTCGTCGGCGTCCTGCTCGAGCGCGGCGAGGATCGCGGCCTCGGCCTCGCCGAGCCGCCCGCGCCGCTCCTCGGCGACGCTGAGCAGGAACAGCAGGTCGATCGTGCCGGGGTCGTCCTGGAGCCCATCGGCCGCCTCGTCGGCGGCGCGGTCGAAGTCCTCGACGCCGAGGAACGCGAAGCCGCGCAGGCGACGGGCCTCGCTGGTGGCTGCCGATTCGGAGTCGAGCGTGGAGAGCGACGTGAGCGCATGCTCCGGGCGCCCGATCTCGATGTAGCGCCGTGCGGCCTGGAGCGCGGTGGCGCTCATGCGTCGAGCACCCCGAACAGCAAGGCGGCCTCGACGAGGCGTGCCACGATGCAGGCGACCAGGCCGGGACCGAACAGGCTCTCGTACGGCTCGTCCTCGTCGGCGTGGAAGTGGTAGACGCGATCGGGGCTGCGCTGGAGAAGGTAGGCGCCGCCGAACGCGACGAGGCCGGCGACGATGCTGACGAGCCGGACCTGGTCGGTGTCGGTCGCCGCGACGATCGCGCACAGCACCGCCTCGGCGGCGAGCGCCATCGCCACGATCGCGGCCCGGGCCCGGATGGGCATGTCGAGCCTCGTCGCGTTGAGGAAGCCGATCGCGCCGACCGCGAGCGCGCCGCCGAAGAAGGCCACGTAGACCTGCGAGCTCAGCCGCCACGGCTTGTCCAACACCGGCCGCCGCTCGTGGCCGGCAAGCGTGGGCTGAAGAAGGTCGTCCCTATCCACGGGGGCGCTCGTACCCGCGAACGTGGGTCAGAGAATCGCGAGGTAGCGGTCGAGCTCCCACGGCGTGACCTGCACGCGGTAGTCCTCCCACTCCTGGCGCTTGATCTCGATGTAGCGGTTGAAGATGTGCTCGCCGAGCGTCCGCAGCACGAGCTCCGACTCGGCGGTGATCTCGATCGCCTCTCCGAGCGTCTCCGGCAGCTGCTCGATCCCGAGCCGTCGCCGTTCGTCCGGGCTCAGGTGGTAGAGGTTCTTCTCCATCGGCTCGGGGAGCTCGTAGCCGCGCTCGACGCCCTCCAGCCCCGCCATCAGCAGCGCCGCGAACGTCAGGTACGGGTTGCACGCCGGGTCGGGGCAGCGCAGCTCCATCCGCGTGGCCTGCTCCTTGCCGGGGTGGTAGAGCGGGACGCGCACGAGCGCGGAGCGGTTGCGGCGGCTCCAGGCGACGTACACGGGTGCCTCGTAGCCGGGCACGAGCCGCTTGTAGGAGTTGACCCACTGGGCGAAGATCGAGCAGATCTCGCGGGCGTGGCGGAGCTGGCCGGCGATGAACGCCTTGCCGGTCTCCGACAGGAAGTACTTGTCGTCGGCGTCGTAGAACGCGTTGCGGCCGTCCTTGAACAGCGACTGGTGGGTGTGCATGCCTGAGCCGTTCTCGCCGAACAGCGGCTTCGGCATGAACGTCGCGTGCCAGCCGTACTTGAGCGCGATCTCCTTGACCGTGATGCGGTAGGTCATGCAGTCGTCGGCCATCTTCAGCGCGTCGGCGTAGCGCATGTCGATCTCGTGCTGACTCGGGCCGACCTCGTGGTGCGAGTACTCGACGTCGATGCCGAGCTTCTCGAGCGCGAGCACGGTGTCTCTTCTCACGTCCGAGCCGGCGTCGAGCGTGGTGAGGTCGAAGTAGCCGCCGAGGTCGAGCGGCTCGGTCCCGCGCGAGTCGCGGAACAGGAAGTACTCGAGCTCCGGGCCGATGAAGAAGTCGTCGAAGCCCATCTCGTTGGCGCGCTGGACCGCTCGGCGCAGGACGTGCCGCGGGTCGCCCTCGTACGGCTCGCGCTCGGGGGTGACGATGTCGGCGAACATGCGCGCGACGCCGCCGCCGTTCTCCTCCGGCCGCCACGGGAGCACGTTGAACGTCGTCGGGTCGGGCATCGCGATCATGTCCGACTCCTCAATCGCGTTGAAGCCGGTGATCGACGAGCCGTCGAAGCCCATGCCGCCCTCGAAGGCGTCGTCGAGCTCCTCGGCGTTGATCGCGAACGACTTCAGCTGGCCGAGGATGTCCGTGAACCAGAGCCGGATGAAGCGGACCCCGCGGTCCTGGACGAGTGCCTTGACGTCGTCCTGGGTCTTGGGCTGGTCGTCGTCGGGCGCCATGGTGGCGGGAGACTAGCCGTTCGATGCCGCGGGGGAGGTGGACCGGCGGTCGGGGCTCAGCCCAACCAGCGGTCGGCCCAGCGCTTGAGCTCCGCGAGCGCCGGATCGAGCTCGCGGCCGCGCTCGGTGAGCTCGTACTCGACCCGCACGGGGCTGGACGCCGTGACGTGCCGCTCGACGATGCCGCGCCTCTCGAGCTCCTTCATGCGCTCGGAGAGGAGCCGGTCGGAGAGGTCCGGCACGGCGTGGGCGATCTCGCTGAAGCGCATCGGGCGGCCCGACTCCAGCAGCACGTAGAGGATCGCGCCCGTCCAGCGCTTGCCCACGAGCTCGACTGCGCTGTGGAAGTGGGGGCAGCAGTGGGGTGCCTCCGGACGGTCGAGCGTCGCGACCATGGTCTTGCGACGTGGGCCCGGAGGCGCCATGGGGATCACGCGGCGCGGAGCACTCGCGTCTCCTCGACCGAACCGTCCACAGGGACCTCGCCGGCGACGTTCACCATCGCCGTGAAGCATTCCAGGCCGAGCACCGCGATGGCTTCCAGCAGCTGCTCGTCCGTCCAGCCGGCCTCGCGCGCCTCCTCGTGGAGGTGCTGGGGAGCGGTGCCGGGGTTCGTGAGCAGCGGCTTGAGGTAGCGCAGCAGCGCGGCCTCGCGCGGGTCGCGCGACTCCCACTCGCGCGCGAGCGCGACCTCGTCGATGCCGAGGCCGGCCTGGCGCGCGGTGCGGTTGTGGATCGCGACGCCGGGCTTCGAGCGGTAGTGCTCGGCGACGGCGAGCGCGATCCGTTCCAGCGTGGGGCGCTGGAGCGCGCCGTGGCGCAATTCGCCGCGGAAGCGCGTGTAGCCGCGCAGGGCGGCGGACGAGCCGGCGAGCACGCCGAGGAAGTTCGGCAGCTGGCCGGCGGAAGCGAGCGCGCCCTTGAGGACCGGGAGCGAGCCCTCGGGTGCGGTCAGCTCGTCGTGGATGGTGAAACGGCTCATCTGGGTCTTCTTGGGCATGGCGACCGCCGTGTCGATCCGGGGAGGCGGAAGACGGGTTCGTTATCGTCTTCCTTACGGTATGTAAGTGTAGGCCGCGAGGGCCGCACCTACAACTGCATATACGCAGCGGACGCGGATGCGGTCTACTC
>JBKOYW010000520.1:0-4986 GCA_046744275.1 Actinomycetota bacterium | reverse complement strand
CCTCGCACGCGTGCGGGCGGCGCTGCGCGAACGCCGCGACGCGCTACTGGCGGCGTTGCGCTCCGAGCTCGGCGTCGTGCCCGCGCGCCCGCGCGGCGGTATGCACGCGTGGATCGCGCTCGATCCCGAGGAGGACGATGTCGCGCTCGCAGCCCGCGCCGCGCGCGCCGGCGTGCTGGTGTGGCCGGGCCGCCGGTACTTCCCGGCCGAGCCGGCCGGCCCGTTCCTGCGCATCACGTTCGCCGCGGAGCCGCCCGAGCGTCTGGCGGCCGGGGTGCGGCTGCTTGCGCAGGCGCGCAAAGATATGGGCGATGCCCAAGCTTCCCGATGACGAGTGGCGGGTCGAGGTCGAGCTCGACGACGAGCGCCACGGCTACCCGCTGAGCGAGCGGCTGCGCGCGCACGACCTCGACGACGACGCCCGTGAGCGGCTCGGCGGCGGCGTGATCGTGACGCGCGACGGTTCGCGCCTGTTCCTGTACACGAAGAGCGCAGAGGCTGCGCGCGAGGCGGAGCGCGTGGTCCGCGAGCTGCTCCAGGCCGACAACCTGTCCGCCGACATCCAGATCACACGCTGGGACGAGGAGGCGGACGCCTGGGTGGCGCCCACCGGCGAGATCGTCGAGAGCGCCCGCGACGAGGAAGGGCCGGCGGACTGGTTCGTCCGCGTCGAGCCGGAGGACGCCGGCGCGGTCGAGGAGCTCGCCGAGAAGCTGCGCACGAACGGGCTGCCGGTCGAACGCCGCGGCCATTACCTGCTGATCGGCTCGCACGACGACGAGGAGGTCCAGGCGCTCGCGGAGCGCGTGCGCGCGGTGGCCGGACCGAAGGACGATGTTCAGGTCCGTGCCGACGTCGGCGATCTCCCCGATTCGAGGTTCGTCTTCTTCGAGACCCACAAGCCCGGAATCGCGCGCGACCTCGGCCTCTGACCGGTTAGGCTCGCGCCTATGGATCTGGAGGGCGTGACGATCCGGCGCCGCGAGGATCTCGAGCGGACCGGCAATTGGCTGCTCGCGCGCCGCTCGCTCGGGCTCACCGCGTTCGGCATGAACGTGGTCGAGATCCCGCCCGGCGAGCGGATCCCGGAGCACGACGAGACCGATCGCGACCAGGAGGAGGTCTTCATCATCCTCGAGGGCTCGCCGAGCCTGGTGGTGGACGGCCGCGAGATCGAGACGCCGGCCGGCACGTTCGCGCGCCTCGATCCGGACCTCAGCCGCACCGTCGTCAACCACGGCGACGAGGTGGCCGCGGTGCTGATCGTCTCGGCGCCGCGCACGAGCGGCTACGAGCCGTTGGACTGGGCGTGACCGGCTTCTACCACGAGGGGAACCGGCGGCTCCAGGACGCCTTCGACTCGCGCCGCCTCGCCGACCGGCTCGAGAGCGTGACGCTGCACGACGCGATCGACGCCGACGACCGTGCGTTCATCGAGAGCATGGACATGTTCTTCATCGCCACCGCCGACGAGCACGGCCGGCCGGACTGCTCCTACAAGGGCGGCGAGCCGGGCTTCGTGCGGGTGCTCGACGAGCACACGATCGCGTTCCCGGGCTACGACGGCAACGGCATGTTCAAGTCGTTCGGCAACGTCCTCGTCAACCCCGAGGTCGGGCTGCTGTTCATCTCGTTCGAGCGCCAGAAGCGGCTGCGGCTGAACGGGACCGCGAGCATCGACCCCGCCGACCCCTTGCTGGCGTCATGGCCGGGAGCCGCGCTCGTGGTCCGCGTCCGCGCGCGGGAGGTGTTCCCCAACTGCCCGCGCTACATCCACCGCATGAAGCTCGTCGAGCGCTCCCGCTACGTCCCCGAGGCGGGAACCGAGCCGCCCGTGCCGGAGTGGAAGACCCGCGACTGGGCGCGGGACGTGCTGCCCTCCTCCGACCAGGCGAGCCGGGCCAGCGTGAGGGCGCCGAGCATGAGCCCGAAGTCGCGCAACGCGATGTCGCCGTAGCCGCCGGCGAGCAGCAGGTTGATGATGATGCCGCCGAGCCAGCCGGCGACCAGGAGGCTGCCGTAGCGTGGCGCGAAGGCGACCACGAGGCCGGCAACGATCTCGATGACGCCGACCGCGTACATCGCGTCCTCGGCCGACCCGGGGATGATGTCGTCGAACTCCGGCGCCAGATAGCGCGTCCAGTCGTCGGTCAGGACCTCGGCGAACTTGTCGAGGCCGAACAGGATCGGCGCGACGGTGAATGCGATCCGCAGCAGCAGGAACGCCTGCTGCGCGGGGGAGAGTGAGTTGCTCATACCCCTGTTCGCGCGCCCGGGCACGCCGCTCTTACCCCTCGGCGGCGAGCGCGAGCAGGCTGTCGTGGTCCTCGCGGCAGGCGGGGCAGCCCTCGAGGTGCGCGCGCATGCCGGGGATCCGGCTCTCGGCGTCCAGCCCCGCGAGCTCGAGCTCCACGTACTCGTCGAGGCGGTCGAAGCACTCCTCGCAGGTGACCTCGGGCCCCTCCGGGCCGAGCAGGCTCATGTTCCACCTCCGATCTCGGCGCGAAGCTTGCGGCGAGCGTCGTGCAGTGTCTTGTAGAGCGCGCCGCGCGTGGTGTCGAGGCGCTCGGCGAGCACGTCGATCGGGACGCCGTTGAGCGCCAGTGCGGTGAACACCTCGCGCTGGTGGCGGGTCAGCGACGTCTGCATCGCGTCGCGCACGGCGCGCAGCAGTTCGGCGTCCTCGAGCATCTGGTGTGCGGACGGGCCGGCGTCGCTCACGACCGGCCACGCGTCGGCGTCGAGCAGCACCTCGCGGTCCTGCCATGCGCGGCGGCGGGCCTTCACGCCGGCCTCCAGGAGCGCGAACTTGTAGGCCCAGGTCGTGAAGCGGCTGGCGCCGCGGAACGTGTCCAGCTTCGCGAGGATCGCCACCATCGCGTCGCTCGCCGCCTGGGCGGCGAGGTCCTCGATCTCGGCCTGCGGAACGCCGCCGAGCATGCGGCGCCGCCGCGCCAGCTCGAACCGCGCGGCGCGCAGCAGCAGCTCGTGCAGCCGTGCCAGCGCCTCCTCGCGCACGGCCGGCGGCCCGCCGAGTGCGGCGAGCCACTCGTCGGACTCGTGGTGTGAGGGGAGCACGGGCGCCAGGACTGCCATCGTCGTGGGGTTTGCGTCCTCGCCCGCGAACTTCTTACTCAGGGACGATCTCCTCCACCACCTCGTAGACGCCGCTCAGTCGCACGGACTCCTCCAGTGGGGCGATCCGGCGCAGCCTGCGCTCCTCGCCCGCCATCCACTCCGGGTCGTCGCGCATCGCGTCGATCTCCTCCTCGGTGCCCTCGAAGAAGGCGACGGTGATGACCTCGCTCGGGTCGTCCTGGTTGCGGACGTGGTAGGCGCGTGAGAGCCGGCCGTGCCAGCGCTCGGGCGTCCAGCTCTTCGCGAACTCCTCGTGGGCGCCGGGCTTCAGCCGCCGGATGGTCAGCAGGCAGAGCATGGCCCGAAGCTACTGCATCGTGAGCACCGCGGTCAGGAGGAGGCCGGCGGTGTAGGACGAACCGAAGTACAGGATCAGGGGCCGCGGGCCGCGCAGCAGCCAGAGCGCGAGCGCCAGCACTGCCACGGCGGCGACCACGAACAGGTCGAGGCCGATCTCTTCGAAGCTCAGGTTGGCGACGATCGCCCCCGCCACCAGCGCCGCGTTGACCGCGATCAGCGCCCGGTCGCGGCCGCCCGCCACCGGCCCGGGCACGGTCGCCTGCGCGGCGAGCAGGACGGCGGCGATCCCCGCGAAGCCGGCGAAGAACAGCAGGTGCGAGAGCTCGTCGTCCTGGTAGCCGACGATCTCGCACAGCTCGCCGGCGCCGGGGCAGAAGCGCGCGTTGAGGTAGTCGGCCGCCTCGTGCATCCCGTAGCTGGCGGCGAACAGGTAGACGGCGCCGATGAACCCGAGCCGCGCCCACCGGCCCGGGCGCAGCTGCTCGAGCAGCGCGTGGAACACCAGGACGCCGGCGGGGGCGAGCACGACCAGGTTGAGCACGTCGACCAGCCGCAGGGCGCCGTGTGGCAGGACCGCGACGTCGGTGCCGTCCCAGAGGCGGTTGATCGAGGCGAGGACGAGGATCAGCGACTGCGCGCCGAGCAGCAGGTGGAGCGTCTTCATGGCCACGCATTGCGTGGCGCGCCGCCGCTCGGATCACCCCGACGTGAAGAACCGCGCGAGCACGGGGGCGAGCGCCTTGGGGTCCACCACGTGGGACTGGCCCTCGATGGTCCGTCGCTCCCCGTGCGGGATGCTCGCCGCGATCGCGTCCGCGGCCTGATCGAGCGCCAGGACCCAGCTCGCGGCTCCGGGTGGGTGCGGTCCGCCTGTGGCCACCAAGGTCGGCTGCATGATCCTCGCGAGGCGGGCAGCGGGTGGCCGGCCGTCTCCCAGGCACGCCGCGTCGTAGGCGAGCGTGTGCGCGACGGCCTCCATGCCGGGCCAGTACGGCGAGCTCATGACCGCCGCGACGTCCTCGTCCGAAGAGCCCGCGAGCCACATGAAGAGGCCGAGCGCGTCACCACGACGATCCTCCGCGAGCGCCGCCCCGAGCTGCGCGACGTAGTCCCGCCACCGCTGCCGCCAGTCGCCGGCCATGTTGTACGGCACCTCGTACACCGCGAGCTTGTCGATCGCGATCCCCGCCGCCGCAGCCTCGAGCGCGAGGGCGCCACCCGACGAGACGCCATAGAGGTGCGCCGATCCTCCGGCCTCGGCCACGAGCGCTCCGATGTCCTCGATCTCGCGCTCCACGGCGTACGGGAGCGTGTCGCCGCTGTTGCCTCGGCCGCGCCGGCTGTAGTTGTACGCGGTGAAGTGCTCCGCCAGCTCGGCGGCGAGCGGCGCGTTCTCCGAGCCGTCGTCGAGGCCTCCGGTCACGAGGATGACGGCCGGTCCGCTGCCCATGCGCTCGTACGCGATCGGCGTGCCGTCCTTCGACGTCACATGGTTCATGTCGACGCTCATCGCCGCGACCTTACGCCCAACGGGCGAGGTCGATTTCG
>JBKOYW010000031.1:0-3971 GCA_046744275.1 Actinomycetota bacterium | reverse complement strand
CCTCGGGCGGGCGGCGGTGGCGGCCGCGGTCGGCGCCCGCGTCACCGCGCCCGAGCGCGCGGTGGCGATCGGGGACGCCGCGCCGACCGAGAGCCCGACGCGCACCTCGAACCGCCCGCGGCCTCGCCGAAGACCGTGGCTGGCCGCCCCCGCAGGGTTCCTCGCCGGAATCGCCGCGCTGCTGCTCTGGCCACTCGAAGAGTCGGCACGCGTCGCCGCCCAACCCACACCGACCGCGAGCCCCACTCACACCGAGTCGCCGGCGCCTCCGCGGCGGCCGGTGGTCGGGCCCCGGCTCGCGGCCCGCGTCCGAGTCGGCAGACGGCCGAACGCACTCGAGGCGGTCGGACGCCGGATGTGGGTCGGGTCGTACGCCACGACCAATCTCGAAGCGCTCGACCTTCGCACCGCGCGTCCGATCAAGCGCCTCGGCCGGGACGTCGGCGCCGGCGTGGCCGACCTCGCCGTCGCCCGCGGCCGGCTGTGGGCCGCGACCCGCGACAACCAGCTCGTGCAGCTCAGCCCGGTCGACGGGCGGCCCACCGGCCCGCCGGTCGCGCTGCCGATGGAGCCGGTCGTCGTCGCCGCCCAGGGAGATGACGTGGTGACCGGCGTCGAGTTCAAGGACGAGCAGATCCGGACCGCACAGCTGATCCGCGTGGACGCCGAGACCGGGATGGTCCAGACGGTCGCGACCGTCTCGTATGGCATGGCCGGTGCGATGTACTGGCGCGGCTGGCTGTGGACGCTCCGCGGCGAACCGAACTTCATCGTCCGCCGCGACCCCGAGACGCTGCTGGCGAAGCAGCGGATCGACCTACCGGGCACCACCGTCGGATCCCTCACCCAGGGCGCCGGCGCGGTGTGGGCGACGATCCCGGACCAGGACCTGCTCGTGCGCTACCGGCCGAGCCTTCGCCAGCGAGCGGAGGTTGAGGTCGGCGCGCGTCCGATCGGCGTCCAGATCAGCAACGGCCGCGCGTGGGTGGCGTCGAACGGGTCAAGCACGCTCGAGTCGGTCAGCGTCAAGAGCCTCAGGCACGTCGGCAAGCCGCTTCGCCTGCCGCTGAACCCGTTCACGGTCCTGGCCGGGCGCGACAGGCTGTGGATCGCGTGCATCGGCGAGAGCCTGATCGCACGCGTCGAGCTTCGCTCCTAGAGGTCGCGCCGCGCGATCACGCCGCCGCGCAGCGCGGCCTCGGCTAGCGTCGCGCGCTTGCGGTTCTGCGGTAGCGAATCGACGCCGAACGCGGAGAAAAGCGCGCGCAGCGTGCTCTTGACGGCGTCGACGCTGATCACCAGCTCGTCCGCGATCTCCCGGTTGGTGGCCGGCGTCGCGTACTGGCCGTCGCGGTACGGTCGGCAGAGGGCGACGAGGACCCGCCGCTGGGCGGGGCTGAGCCGCGCTCCCACGTGCGGGCCGGCGGCCGTGGCCGTGGGATCCGATCGCGAGCCGTCCGGCGCGACGAAGGCCAGCGCAGTCGCGCCCACGGAGATCACGTCGCCGTCGCGCAGGCGCCGCCGGCCGCTCACCCGCTCGCCGTTGATCCACGTGCCGTTGCGCGAGAGGCCGTCGTCGACCACCAGCCAATCGGCGCCCACCCGCTCGAGCGCCGCGTGCACGCGTGACACCTCGTCGTCCCACGGCAGCGCGATCTCGTTCCCGGCACGACGCCCGATCGTGAGCCGCTCGTGCTCCTTCAGCGGCACGATCGCCTGGCCTCCAGCCCCGTCGCGATAGACGAGGAAAGGCTCACCGCGGCGCTCGGCCTCGATCCTCGCCTTCAGCTCCTGCGGCGTCGCGACATGGGGCGCAAGCGGGGACTGCAACACGTGTCAACCCTACCCGCGGACCCCTCTGTTGTTCGCCTCCCGACCCTGACCCGTTCGCGCGAGCTGGCCCCCTACCGGCCGGCGCGGCGATGCATCAGCGCCGAGGCGGCTCGACGAGAACCAGCTTCCCCCGGTTCAGCATCTGCGCGATCGCGCAGGCCTTTTCGATCTGAGCGTACGTGTAGCGGACCGGGTTGTGCAGGGTCTCGATGTGGACGCCTGGGATTTGCATGATCTCCTGGTATTTCCCGTTTCTCCTTCGTCCCTACCATCGGCCCGGATGAGTCGCCTCGAGAGATCGCTGGTGTTTGCGGAGAACGTTTTGGACGAACGTGCGACCCTCGTCACCGGCGGCGGCACCGGGCTCGGCAAGGCGGCGGCGAGGGAGCTCGCTGCCTGCGGCGCGCGCGTGGTGATCGCCGGGCGGCGTGAGGAAGTGCTCGCGGCGGCGGTCGAGGAGATCGGGCCGGCCGCCTCGTACGTGGCCGGCGACGTGCGCGATCCGGACGACGCCGAGCGGATCGTCCGGGCCTGCCTGGAGCGCCACGGGCGTCTCGACGTGCTCGTCAACGCCGGCGGCCAGTACTTCGTGCCGGCGGAGGCGATCGAGCCGAAGGGCTGGCGCGCGGTCACGCGGCTGAACGTCGGCGGCACCGAGCTGATGTCCCGCGTGGCGCGCGGCCTCGCCATGCGCCCCGCGGGCGGCGGCACGATCGTCAACGTGACGTTGTCGCCGCACCACGGCCTGGCCGGCATGACGCACTCGAGCGCCGCGCGCGCCGCGGTCGAGGGTTACACGCGCGCGCTCGCGCGCGAGTGGGCGGCCGACGGCATCGCCGTGATCGCGCTCGCCGCCGGCCACTTCGACACCGAGTCCCTGCGCAAGTACCCGGAGCCCGTCTGGCGGGCCGCCGCGCGCACCGTCCCGCTGGGGCGCCTGGGGAGGGAGGAGGAGCACGCGTGGCTGGTCGCGCTCGCCGCGTCACCGCTCGGCTGCGCGCTGTCCGGCTCGGTGATCACGCTCGACGGCGCGCGCGACAACTGGTTCGGGCCATGGCCGCCGCCCTCGCTGCTCGGCGAGGCCGGCGCGGTGCCGACCGAGGAGCGCCGCCCGCAGGCCTGACAGCCGGGGTCGGCACGGCTATGATCGACGGGGTCGCTTGCGGGCGAAGTGTTGTGGTTGCACAGAAGCCTTCCAAGCTTCTAGGGCGGGTTCGATTCCCGTCGCCCGCTCTGCAGTTGGACATATCGGGGAGTGGCGCAGTCTGGTAGCGCACCCGGCTGGGGGCCGGGCGGTCGCAGGTTCAAATCCTGTCTCCCCGACTTGAGTCGCAACCGCGCAGGGTCGCGCGGGCTAGTTCAGGTGCTTTCGTCAGCTCCCTCCGGCGCGGGTGCGATGACGTCGCCCATGCGGTCGGCGAGTCCTTGAGAGTCAGAGGCTCAGCGTCGAGGACATTGCGGCGATCGTCGGCGAAGCAGCCATCGTGCTCCGACTTAGCCCGGCCGGCGGCTGCAGGTATGCGCCGCCGGCGGTGCGGAAGGTCTATGGCTACGAGCGCGAGGCACTCGTCCGTCGGGCAATCCCCGATGTTGCGCATCACGTCGACACCGACGTGCTGCGGAAGGCGCTCACGAGACTCCGCGCGGGCGGGGCCGAGTGGCACACCTGGCGGGTTGTGATCCGTCACGCGATGATGCGATGCTGCGAACCAGCCCGTTTGATGGCTCCCGGCGAACCGACCGAGCACTCGACGAGCTCGGTCCGAGTCAGCCGGGGCCCGAGGTCTTGCTTTCAGGCTGATTCCGCTCCGGCCCCGGTCTGTGAGGAGCGGGCGGCCGCCGATCGGGGGAGGTTCTGGCCGGAGGAGGTGACCGCCGACGTGGCGGCCTCGGCGAGGGCTGCCAGGAGGGCGGCGGTGGCGGGCGGGTCGGGCGGCTCGCCGTAGGTGGCGGCGTAGATGTGCCGCTCGAAGCCAGGCAGTTCGGTCGCGACGACGCCCTCGATGTGATGGGCGCGCAGGGACAGACCGGTCTGGGTCGCCACCCCGAGCCCGGCGGCCACCCACGCCTGCATCACAACCATGTCATCGGAGCTGTAGCCGATCCGCGGATCGAAGCCGGCGTCGGCGCACATGGAC
>JBKOYW010000099.1:0-5092 GCA_046744275.1 Actinomycetota bacterium | reverse complement strand
GGAGTGGACCGAGCCGGAGCGGTTCGCCGACTGGTTCGGCGGGCCGGAGTGCGAGGTGCCGCTGTCGTCGGTGTCGATGGACGTCCGGGTGGGCGGTGCCTGGTCGCTGACGATGCGAGCGGGCGCGCGCGAGATCTTCTGGCACGGCGAGTACCGCGAGGTGGTCGAGCCCTCGCGGCTCGTGCTCACGTTCTGCGACGAGCCGTCGTCGGAGGCGGGCTTCGAGCTGGTGATCGTCGAACTCGTCGACCTCGGCGACGGGCGGACCGAGATGAGGTTCGAGCAGCGCGGGCGCTTGTCGCCGGAGCAGTACAGGGCCACCGGGGCCGGCTGGTCAGGGTTCTTCGACCGGGTCGCGGAGCGCCTGGCCCGGTAAGGTTGGCGTGGATGGCCCGTTCCTCCACGCTCAGGGCATCGGATGCCGACCGCGACGCGGTCGCCGAGCGGCTGCGGCAGGCCGCCATCGAGGGCAGGATCGAGCCGTGGGAGCTGGAGGAGCGGCTCGAGACGGCGCTGCGGGCGCGGACCTACGGGGAGCTCGATCCGCTGCTGCGCGACCTGCCAGCAAGGACCGTCACTCGGAGCCGTGGGCGTCCACCCGTGTCCGCGGGCTCGGCCGCCGGCCTCGCGATGCTCGTCGTCGTCAAGCTCGTCGTCCTGCTGCTGATCGTGGCGGCAGTGGTCGCCGCGTTCGCCGTGACCGCGGCGTGGTGGCTGCTGGGTCTGATCGTCTGGCTCAGCCTGCGGAGCCGGCGCTCGTGCGCCGGATTCCACCGGCCGCCTCGGCCCCGGCGCGTCTACTAGACCCGGCTCGGCAGCGTCACCGGCGTGCCGGAGGGCGTGGCAAGCTCGAGCGACTTGGTCTCGAGCTCGCTCTCCTGCGCGTGCTCCACCAGGTCGTTGACCCGCTTGCCGGCCTCGGCGACGTCCGGAGCGTTGAACTCGAACACGATCGTGGCGCGGAACTTCATGGGTCGACGGTAGCGTGTGAGCGAGTCATGCCGTCGCCCGACGTCAAGCCAGTTCCCGAGCACCTGCACACGGTCACGCCGCGGCTCGTGGTCCCCGACGGCGCCGCCGCGATCGACTTCTACACGCGCGCGTTCGGCGCCTCGGAGCTCGGCGAGCGGTTCACAGGCCCGGACGGCCGGCTCATCCACGCCGAGATCCGGATCGGCGACTCGGTCGTGCGGCTCACCGGCGAGGCCGGCGATGCGCAGTCCCCGCAGTCGTCCGGGACGGTGAGCGCGATCATGGCGACCTACTGGGAGGACGTCGACGCCGCGTGGGAGCGGGCGCTCGCCGCTGGGGCGGAGGTCATCTACCCGCTCGCCGACCAGTTCTACGGCGAGCGGGGCGGCCGAGTGCGCGATCCGTTCGGACACCAGTGGATGCTGAGCCAGGTCATCGAGCACGTCACGCCGGAGGAGATGGGCCGCCGGGCGGCCGAGTTCTTCGACGCTTGAGCCGTCTGCTCTACCTCGACCAGAACTACCTCAGCGGCATCGCGAAGCACAAGCCCGCGTTCGCGGAGCTGGAGACGGCCCTGCGAGACGCCGTCGACCGCGGCGACGTCGCCGTCGTCGAGTCCGCCGTGCACGAGCGCGAGTCCCGCCCACGTCCGGACCTCGGGCTGCTCGAGCTGCTGCGCGGCCTCTCCGATGGCCGGCGCCTGCCGTCCGAGCCTGACCGCGCCGCGCGCGAGGTGCGCCGGCGGATGGCCTCGACCATCGAGCGCGAGTTCCCGGAGCGGCAGGTTCGAGCCAGCGACGACGCGGACCTCGAGGCCCTGGCGATCGCGCTCACGCAGTGCGACCTCGTCACTTGCGACGCCTTTATGGCCGACGTCATCCGCCGCACCCGGCTCGACCTGCGCCACGGCTGCGAGCTGTTCAGCGGCCGGCGCGCCGACGTGCTCGCGCTGCGCGACCGCCTGCTCGAGCTCGCCGGACCTCGGCGGTGACGCGGTGGTCGACCGCAGGCGCACGCTACGGCCACCACGCATACCGGGGTTCGGTTAGCGCCACCGATCGCTCGGGGGAGCGGCGGTAGCTTCCGCCGCATGCGCAAGCTTGCCGCCTGGTGCCATGACCGGCGCCGCACCGTGATCGGCCTCTGGGTCGCCGCCTTCTTCGTCATCGCCGCGCTGTGGGGCACCGCCGCCGGCGACTACGTCAACAACTTCCAACTGCCCGGCACGGAGTCCCAGCGTGCCTACGACCTGCTCAAGGACCGCTTCCCGGAGCAGTCCGGCGACACTGCGAGCGTCGTCTTCGCGGTCGACCAGGGCAGCGTGCTCGACAAGCGCGCGGAGATCGAGGCGGTCCGCGCCGAGATCGAGAAGTCGCCCGAGGTGCTCGCGGTGGGCGATCCGCTCGCGGAGGGCGCACCGGTCTCGCAGGACGGCAGGATCACCTTCGCCCAGATCCAGTTCCGCAAGGGCGGCGGCGAGGCCGACCCAGCTGAGATCAAGACGATGGCCGAGGACACCCTCGCCCTCGACGGCAAGGGAGGCGTCCAGGTCGCGCTGGGTGGGGACATCATCCACTGGTCAACGGCCGAGCAGGGCGGCGCCGGCGAGATCTTCGGCCTCCTCGTGGCCGCCGTCGTGCTGTTCCTGACGCTCGGCCTGGTCGCGATGGGGCTGCCGCTGCTCAACGCCCTGTTCGCCATGGTCGTGAGCCTGGGACTGACGGCCCTGATCGGGACCCGCGTGCTCGACGTCGTCGACTGGACGCCGCAGCTCGCGGCGATGATCGGGATCGGCGTCGGCATCGACTACGCGCTGCTGATCCTCAACCGCTTCCGGCTGGAACGCGGCTCCGGGCGCGACGTCCGCGCAGCGACGCTGACTGCGCTCGACACCTCCGGCCGGGCGGTGCTGTTCGCAGGCATCGTCGTGGTGATCGCGATGCTCGGCATGATGCTGCTCGGCATCTCGTTCCTCTACGGGCCGGCCATCGGCGCCGCGCTCTCGGTCCTGGCCACCATGGTCGCGGCACTGACGCTGATGCCGGCGATCCTGGGCACCCGGATCGGCCGCCGGATCAAGCCGGCCGGCAACGGCAGCGCCGGCGCCGACCTCGCCGACCGCGAGAGCGGGTTCGCCGCGCGCTGGAGCGCCTTCGTTGCGCGCCGGCCGCTGCCGGTGGCCGTGCTCGCCCTCGCGATCCTCATCACGCTCGCCCTACCCGCTCTGGATATGCGCCTCGCGACCAGCGATGCGAGCACGTACAAGAAGGACGACACCACGCGGATCGCGTACGACCTGCTCAAGGAGGGCTTCGGGGCCGGCTTCAACGGTCCGCTGCTGCTCGCGGTCGAGCTCCCGCAGACGGGCGACGATGCCTCGCTCCAGCAGATCAGCAACGCCCTGGCAGGTCAGGAGGGCATCGCGCAGGTGCTGCCGCCGCAGCTCAACGAAGCCGGCGACACGGCGACGATGATCGCCTACCCGACGACCACCCCCCAGGAAGAAGTCACCGACGAGACCGTCAGGACGGCGCGCAACGAGACCCTGCCGCCGATCGAGGAGCAGACCGGCGCGCGCGTGTCGATCGGAGGCGCGACGGCGACCAACCTCGACTTCGCCCAGACGATCCGGGACAAGCTCCCGCTGTTCATCGGCGTCGTGGTGGGTCTCTCGCTGCTGCTGCTCGCGGTCGTCTTCCGCTCGTTGCTGATCCCGGTCAAGGCCGGCATCTTCAACCTGCTGTCGATCGCGGGCGCGTTCGGCGTCGTGACGTTCATCTTCCAGGACGGCAACTTCGCGAGCCTGTTCGGCGACGCGACGGGCCCGATCGAGTCGTTCCTGCCGATCATGGTCTTCGCCGTCGTGTTCGGCCTGTCGATGGACTACGAGGTCTTCCTCGTCTCGCGAATGCACGAGGAGTGGGTCCACACGGGAGACGCGAAGTACGCGGTGCGCCACGGCCTGGCCATGACCGGCCGAGTGGTGACGGCGGCGGCGATCATCATGATCGCGGTCTTCGGCGCCTTCGCGATCGGCAACGAGCGGGCGCTGGCCATGATGGGCGTCGGATTCGCCTCGGCGATCTTCATCGACGCGTTCATCATCCGGCTGCTCCTCCTGCCCGCGGTCATGCACCTCGCCGGGCCGGCGATGTGGTGGATTCCGGCGTGGCTCGACAAGCGCCTGCCGCACCTGCACATCGAGCGGCCCGACACGCCGCCGTCCGACGGCATTCGGCGCGAGCCCGAGCCGGAGCCCGTCGCAGGCTGAGTCCCGGCGCAGGGGGAAAGCCCGGCGAGCCCAGTGCTCGCCGGGCCCGGCCTGCCGGCTCCTAGCAGCTGTCGACGGGACTGACCGCGGCCACGTCCCGCAGCGAGACGACCACCGGGTTGCCGTCGACGGAGACGCTCAGGCTGCCCGGGCTCGCGTCAGCGAGCGCCCCGCACCAGCGTTCGCCGCTCGTCGCCTGGACCGCGACGAGCCCGCCGCCGCCTCCGTCGGCGTCGTCCTGGGGCCACCAGCCGGTCGCCGTCCCCAGAGCGAGGACCGCGAGCGCGGCGAAGGTCAGGACCAGACCCTGCTTGAGCCGCCGGCCGTCGCGCTCCAGCTCCGCCGCATCGTCCGTGACGGTCGGCTCACGACCTCCGTACAGCGGCCAGGCGACGAGCGCGACGAGGAACGTCGCGACGCACGCGAGCCCGAGCGCGGCGAGCGCCAGCACGCCGGCGAACACCTGCAGCCACATCGGGTTGTCCGGGCGGCCGCCCTGCAGGACGCCGCAGAGGCCGATGAAGCCGATGACCGCGAGCTGGACGCCGTGCCATCCGCGAGCCGAGACCCGCAACGAAGCGAGCCGGCTGGTCCCAGCTTCGGCCTCGGGTTCCGACACGCACAGAGCGTCGCCGAAGCGGGACGCCGGCGCAAGCTCGTTCGGCTGCCTGCGGGCTGCCCGAGACGGCGCCCACCGCCCGGAGGCGGTGGGCGCCTGGAGGAGGTCCTACGGGACTGTCACCTGGATCGTCTTGGACGCCCGCTCACCGTCGGCGTACGTGACGGTCAAGGTGACGTCGAACGTGCCGTCGCTGCCGTACGTGATCGTCGGATTCTCCGATGTCGAGC
>JBKOYW010000096.1:0-5282 GCA_046744275.1 Actinomycetota bacterium | reverse complement strand
GGCGCAAGGAGCTCAAGCACCACATCAACGACCGCGGCTTCGTGCAGCCCGCACGCACGATGTCGAGGATCGGCGGGTAGGCCACCGCCGATGCTGGACGTCGAGGAGGCGCTCGAGGCGGTTCTCGCGGCGGCCCGCCCGCTGCCCGCCGAGCGCGTCGGGCTCGAGCAGGCCGTCGGCCGCGTGCTCGCCGAGGACGCTCGCAGCGCCGTCGACCTGCCGCCGTTCGACCGCTCGGCGATGGACGGCTACGCCGTGCGCGCCGCCGACACGTCCCAGGGCGTGCCGCTGCGGATCGCCGGCGCCGTGTCGGCGGCGCGCACCGCGTAGCCGTCCATCGCCGAGCGGTCGAACGGCGGCAGGTCGACCGCGCTGCGCGCCGGCTCGGCGGCCACGCGCCCCGCCGCCTCGGCGAGCGGGACGCGCTCGGCGTCGAGCGGCTCGATACCGGGAAGGACGAGCTCGAGCGCCTCGTCGATCGAGATCATCCGCCGATGCGGGACATCGTCCGCGCCGGCTGGACGAAGCCCGGATCGTTGACGTGGTGCTTGAGCTCCTTGCGCCAGACGGCGTCGCGGATGATCTCCTCGAGCTCCGCGTCGGTCGCGCCGGCGCGTAGCGGCTCGCGGAGGTCGGTCTCGGTCATCGAGAACAGGCACGTGCGCAGCTCGCCCTCGGCGGTCAGCCGGATCCGGTTGCAGTCGCCGCAGAACGGCTCGGACACGGGGGAGATGAAGCCCATCTCGCCGGTGCCGTCGGCGAACCGGTAGCGCCGTGCGGTGCCGTGGCGCTCGCGGCCGACCGGCTCGAGCGGATAGACCTCGTCGATCATCCGGACGATCTCGGCGTTCGGCAGCACCTTGTCGCGCGTCCACGCCCGGTCGGCGTCCAGCGGCATGAACTCGATGAAGCGCACCTCGTAGGGGTTCTGGCGCGCGAACTCGGCGAAGCGCAGCACCTCGGCCTCGGTGAAGTCCTTCAGCGCGACCACGTTGACCTTGATCGGACGCAGCTCGGGGTGCGCCTGTGCGGCCTCGAGCCCCTCGAGCACCTGGGCGAGCGAGTCGCGCCGCGTGAGCTGGAAGAAGCGGTCCGGCGCCAGCGAGTCCAGCGACACGTTGATGCGCTTGAGGCCCGCTGCCACCAGCTGATCGACCTGCCGCGTGAGCAGATAGCCGTTCGTGGTCAGCGAGAGGTCGTTGACGTCGTCGATCGCGGCCAGCCGCTCGACCAGCCGCCACAGCTCCTTGCGCACCAGCGGCTCGCCGCCGGTCAGCCGCACGTCGTGCACGCCCATCGCCGCCATCAGGCGCACCAAGCGCTCGATCTCCTCGTACGACAGCAGCGCCGAACGCTCCAGCCACGGCAGCCCCTCGGCCGGCATGCAGTACTGGCAGCGGAAGTTGCAGCGGTCGGTGACCGAGATGCGGACGTCCCCGATCGCGCGTCCATGACCGTCGACGAGCGGCTTCATCGGTGGAAGTCCGCCTTTCCGCCGGTCTTGTCGAGCAGCTCGATGCGCTCGATCACCACGCCCGGCTCGATCCCCTTGACCATGTCGTAGACGGTCAGCGCGCCGACCGAGCAGGCCACCAGCGCCTCCATCTCCACTCCGGTACGGTCGGTCGTGCGGGCCTCCGCGACGACCGTCACTGTGCCCGCCTCGGCGTCGATCGCGATCGACGGGTCCACGTGCGTGAGCGGCAGCGAGTGGGCGAGCGGGATCAGCTCGTCGGTCCGCTTGGCGGCCTGGATCGCGGCGATCCGCGCCACCGCCGCCACGTCGCCCTTCGGGTTGTCCCCGGCTGCCACCCGGCGGGCGGCGGCGACCGACATCCGCACGACGGCGCGGGCGCGCGCGTAGCGCTCCGTGGCGGCCTTCTCGCTGACGTCGACCATCCGCGCGCGACCGGCGGCGTCGAGGTGGGTGAGCGCCGAGCCCTCCATCGTTCATCAATGGTATCTGCGGCGTCCGTTCAGAACCGGGTCCGGAAAGCCGATTCATGGCACATGCCGTCGTCGACGACGAGGACCTCCCCTGAGCAGCTGTACCGGCTGCTCGCCGACAACGCGACGGACGTCGTCACCCTCCACGACCTCGCGGGGCGCTACCTGTACGCCTCGCCGTCGATCCGCAGCTTCGGCGGCCACACGCCCGAGGCCCTGATCGGGCGTTCCTGCTGGGAGCTGATCCACCCCGACGACATCCCGGCCGTCCAGCAGGCGATGACCGAGGCGATCGTCGAGGGCGGCATCGTGACGCTCGAGTACCGCTTCCGGGACGCGGACGGCGACTACGAGTGGGTCGAGACGACCGCCCGCAGCGTCGGCGACGAGATCCAGTGCTCGAGCCGGAACGTCACCGAGCGCCGCGTCGCGCAGGCGCAGCAGGCCGCCGTCGCCCGGCTCGGCGATCTCGTGATGCTGCGCCCCAACGTCGACGAGGTGCTCGACGAGGCCACGCGTGCCGTGGCCGAGACGCTCGACGTCGAGCTCGTCGGCGTCATCGAGCACGGCGAGGACGGCCGCGACGTGCTGCGCGCCGGCATCGGCTGGAGCGAGGGCTTCCTGGGGTCGCAGTTCGAACCCGCCGCGCTCCCCGCGAACGGCGTCGTCTCGAGCACGACGGTGGCGATCGGCCGCCCCGAGCAGCCGCTGGGCATGCTGACCGCCCACGCGCGCACCACCCGGCCGTTCGGCGACACGGATCTCGACTTCCTGCAGTCGGTCGCTCACATGCTCGCGATCGCGATCGGCCGCGGCCGCTGGGAAGCGCAGATGGAGTACGCGGCGCTGCACGACGCGCTCACCGACCTGCTGAACCGCACGCTGCTGCTCGACCGCCTGCGGCAGGCGCTGGCGCGGGCCGCGCGCGAGGGCGGCAAGGTCGCGGTCCTGTTCCTGGACCTGGACAACCTGAAGGTGCTGAACGACTCGCTCGGCCACAGCGCCGGAGACGAGCTGCTGCGCGCGATCGGCCCGCGCCTGCGCGGCGAGCTGCGCGCGACCGACACCGTCGCGCGGTTCGGCGGCGACGAGTTCGCGGTCGTGTGCGAGGACGTCCCGGACGAGGACCACGCGCTCGCGATCGCCCAGCGGCTCGTGCGCGCCTTCGAGGATCCATTCATGGTCGGCGGCGAGGAGCGCTTCGGCTCGGCCAGCGTCGGCATCGTCGTCACGGGCGCCGGCCGCTCCGCCGAGGAGCTGCTGTCGGACGCCGACGCCGCCATGTACCGCGCCAAGGAGCGCGGCCGCGGCCGCTTCGAGATGTTCGACGCCGGGCTGCGCGACCGCATCACCGCGCGGCTGCGGGTCGAGGCCGACCTGCGGCGCGCGCTCGAGGGCGAGGGGCGTATGTGGGTCGCCTACCAGCCCTACTACCGGCTGCCCGGCCGCCAGGTGGCGGGCGTCGAGGCGCTCGTGCGCTGGGAGCACCCGGTGCGCGGCATGGTGCCGCCCGCCGAGTTCATCCCCGTCGCCGAGGAGAGCGGGCTCGTGGTGCCGCTGGGCGCGCGCGTGCTGCGCGCCGCGTGCGAGCAGGTCGCCCGCTGGCAGCGCGAGACGCGCCATCCCGGGCTGCGGCTCACCGTCAACGTCTCGGCGCGCCAGATGGCCACGCCGGACTTCGTGGAGACCGTGCAGTCGATCCTGACCGAGACCGGTCTGCACGCCGACTCGCTCGGCCTCGAGATCACCGAGCGGCTGCTGCTCGAGGAGACGCCCGGCACGGCGCTGACGATCGAGCTGCTCCAGGCGCTCGGCGTGCGGCTGCTGCTCGACGACTTCGGCACCGGCTACTCGTCGCTGCGCTACCTGCAGCGCTACCCGCTCGACGGGCTCAAGGTCGACCGCGCGTTCGTCGCCGGCCTCGGCGACGACGGCGACGGCGACGGCGCGATCGTCCAGGCCATCGTCGGCATGGCCCGCGCGCTCGGCATGGGCGTGATCCCCGAGGGCGTCGAGACCGACGGGCAGCTCCAGCGGCTCGCCGCGCTCGGCTGCGACCACGCGCAGGGCTTCCTGCTCTCGCGGCCGCTGCCGGCCGAGGGGCTCGAGGCGCTGCTGCGGGGCGACGGCTGATGCAGGTCGCGCTCTCCGAGGTGCTCGGGGCGCTCTCCTACGCTCTCGACATCACGGAGGGGGAGCCGCCGGGCCACGCCGTCCGCACGACGGCCATCGGCATGCGCCTTGGCGAGCACCCGCGTTACACGCACCAGATCCTCGCCCGCGTGGCGTGCTTTCGCGGGATCGTGGAGACCGCGGCCAACCACCACGAGCGCCTCGACGGCACGGGCTACCACCGCGGGCTCGCCGCGTTCGACCTCTCGCGCCCGGCGCGCATCCTCGCCGTCGCCGACATCTACGAGGCGCTGACCGCCGATCGGCCGTACCGCGAGGCGATGCCACGCGAGCGGGCGCTGGAGATCGTGCGCGAGCAGCGCGGCACCGGGCTATGCCCGGCGGCGGTCGACGCGCTCGAGGCCGCGGCCACCGACGTACCGCCCTGGACCGCCGGTCTGGCGCAGCCGGCCCCGATCGCGCCGGCACGCGGGTTCGTCCGGCCGCCGGGTGGCGTCAGGCGGTGATCGGCGGCCGCCGGAACCGTGCGTACTTGCGGATGCCGGTACTAGCATCGCTCGGGTGCGAGTCTCCGTCCGCCTCTTCGCCGGGCTGCGCGAGCGTGCCGGTACCGACCGGCTCGAGGTCGAGCTGCCCGACGACGCGCGGGTGGCCGACGTGCTGGCGGCGATGGCCGCGACGCCGGTCGGCGAGCTGCGCCCGCGCGAGTGCGTGGTGGCGGTGAACCGCGAGTACGCGGACGCGCACGAGCCGGTCAAGGCCGGTGACGAGGTCGCGCTGGTGCCGCCCGTGAGCGGGGGCGCCGGTCCCGTGCGGCATGTGCGGATCACGAGCGAGAAGCTCGACCTGGCCGCGCTCGCCGATGCCGTGCGCGACCCGCGGGCCGGGGCGGTCGTGCTGTTCGAGGGCGTGACGCGCGGGGTGCCGGAGCTCGACTACGAGGCGTACGCGGAGATGGCGCAGGCGCGGCTGGAGCAGATCGCCGCCGAGGAGGCCGAGCGCCATGGGCTCACCGGCGTGGCGATCGAGCACCGGACCGGGACGGTGGCGCTGTCCGAGCCGTCGGTGATCGTGGCGGCGTCGGCGCCGCATCGCGGCGAGGCGTTCGCGGGTGCGCGAGCGCTGATCGACCGGGTGAAGGCCGAGGCCCCGATCTGGACGGTCGAGGTCACGGAGTCCGGGCGCGAGCGGGTGCCCGGAAC
>JBKOYW010000101.1:0-7908 GCA_046744275.1 Actinomycetota bacterium | reverse complement strand
GAGTGGGACAAGCGCTGGTGGTTGCCCATCATCAACGCCGAGCACCTGGCCATGCGCGAGCGGGCGGCGATGTTCGACCTCTCCGCGTTCTGCATCTTCGACGTCGCCGGCGCCGGCGCGCTCGACACGGTGCAGCGGGTGGCGATGCGGCAGATGGACGTGCCGGTGGGCCGGGCGGTCTACACGCCGCTGCTGACCCCCGGCGGGGGCTTCCGTTCCGATCTGACGATCCTGCGTCTGGAGGACGACCGGTTCCGGGTCGTCACCGGCGGCCTGCACGGCATGGCCGATCTCAAGGCGTTCCGCGACAACGCCGACAGCGCCGTGGTAACCGATCTGACGGGCGCGTGGGCGACTCTCGGGCTGTGGGGGCCGCGGGCGCGCGACATCCTCTCGAGCCTCACACGCGACGACGTCTCGCACGAGGGCTTCCCGTTCGCGCGCTGCCGGTTCATCGAGATCGGACCGCTGCAGGTGCTGGCGCTGCGGATCTCCTACGTCGGTGACCTCGGCTGGGAGCTGCACGTGCCGATCGAGCAGGGCGCCGCACTGTGGGACATGGTGTGGGAGGCGGGCGAGCCGCACGGGGTCATCCCGGCCGGGATCGGCGTCTACGGCACCACCGGGCGGATCGAGAAGGGCTACCGCGCGTTCGGATTCGAGCTCGACGGCGAGTACGACGTGGTCGAGGCCGACATGGCGTGGGGGAAGGTCAAGGACCAGGACTTCGTCGGTCGCGAGGCGCACCTGCGCCACCGCGAGCAGGAGCCCGCGGCGCTCATGTGCACGCTCACGGTCGAGGACCACACGTCGGCGTCGGGCGTGCCGCGCTTCATGCTCGGCGGCGAGCCGATCGTCACCCGCGACGGCGCGCCCCTGGTCGATGCCAAGGGCCGCCGCTCGTTCGTGACGACCGCGGGCGCCGGCCCGTCGGTCGGCAAGCACCTGCTGATGGCCTACCTGCCGCCCGAGCACGCCCGCGAGGGGGAGGAGCTGGCGGTGGAGTACATGTGCGAGCGCTACCCGGTCACGGTCGCCGTGGCCGGCTCGACGCCGATCTTCGACCCGGAGAACACACGGATCCGCTCGTGAAGATCCTCGTTTGTGTCAAGCGCGTGCCGCTGACCGGCGGCAAGATGGTCCTCGAGCCGGACGAGCGGGCGATCCAGACCCGCCACCTCGGCTTCACGATCAGCCCGCACGAGGAGTGCGGCGTCGAGGAGGCGGTGCGGATCGTCGAGGCGCAGGGCGGCGAGGTGACCGTGATCACGCTCGGCCCGCCCGAGGCCGAGGAGCAGCTGCGCGACGCGCTCGCGCTCGGCGCCGACCGGGCGATCCTGCTCGAGACCGACGGCAGCGACTGGGATCCGGAGGCGACCGCGGCGGCGCTGGTCGAGGTCGTCGAGGGCGAGGCGCCGGACCTCGTGATCTTCGGCAACGAGTCGGCGGATTCCGGCGGCTTCCAGGTCGGCATCCGGGTCGCCCATGCGCTCGGCCGGCCGGTCGTGACCGGGCTGAAGGCGATGGCGGTCGAGGACGGGCACGTGCGCGGCCAGCAGGAGACCGGCGACGTCTACCGGGTGCCGCTACCGGCGGTGGTGACGGTCAAGGAGGGGATCAACCTGCCGCGCTACCCGTCGGTGCCGGCCAAGCTCCGCGCGCGCAAGAAGCCGGTGGACCGGCGCACGCCGGCCGCCCGCGAGCCGCGGCTCGAGATGGTGCGGCTCGTGGTGCCGGAAGGCCGTGGCAAGCAGGCCGAGGTGCTCTGCGAAGGGCCCGCCGCCGCGCCCGCCGTGGTCGAGCTGTTCCAGCGGTTGGGGGTCGCATGAGCGTCCTCGTCTTCGTCGAGGCCGCGGACGAGCTCGCGCAGCAGGCGCTCACGTTCGCGCGCCGCTACGACCCCGAGGTCGACGCCATCGCGTTCGGCACCGCGCCGGCGCTCACCGGCGTGCGCACGCTGCACGTGGCGGAGCTCGATGGCGGATACGCGCCGCAGGCATGGGCGCGGGCGATCGCGAGCCTGCGGCCGACGACCGTCGTCGCCGCCGGCACCGACCGCGGCAACGAGGTGCTCGCCCACGCTGCCGTGATGACCGGGGGCGTGTTCGCGGCGAACGTCGTCGAGGCGGCGGGCGCCGAGGTCACCCGCATGCGCTGGGGCGGCAGCCTGCTGGAGGAGGCGCGGCTGCACGGCGACGTGAAGCTGATGACGGTCGCGCCGCACGCGGTGCCCATCGAGGCGGCCGACGGGGAGCCTACGGTCGAGACGTTCACCCCCGAGCTACAGCCCCAGGACCTCGTGGTGCGCGTGGTCGAGCACGTCGATACCTCGACGGGCGGGCTGTCGCTCGCCGAGGCGCCGGTGGTGGTCTCCGGCGGCCGAGGCGTCGGATCAGCCGAGGGGTTCGGCCCGCTGGAGGAGCTGGCCGGGCTGCTCGGCGGCGTCGTCGGCTGCTCGCGCGCCGTGACCAGCGCCGGCTGGCGGCCGCACACCGACCAGGTCGGTCAAACCGGCACGAAGATCTCGCCGGAGCTCTACATCCCGTGCGGCATCAGCGGCGCCACGCAGCACATGGCGGGGTGCAAGGGCGCGAAGAAGCTGCTCGCCATCAACTCCGACCCCGAGGCGCCGATCATGGCCAGCGCGGACTACGCGGTGGTCGGTGACGTCGGCGAGATCGTGCCGGCGATCACCGCCGAGCTGCGCCGCGTACGAGGCGGCGCGTGATCGTCAGCGCGCTCGCGCTGGCCATCGCGATCGCCGTCTCCGGCGGCCTCTTCGCCCGCCGCGTGTACCTGCTCGCGCGGCTGGTCCGGATGGGCCGTTCGCCCGGCATCGAGCGCACGGACGACGTGCCCGAGCGCCTGCGCGCGGAGGCGGTCGTCGTCGTCGGCCAGCGCAAGCTCCTGCAGCGCCTGATCCCCGGGCTGATGCACGCCTTCATCTTCTGGGCCTTCCTCGTCCTCTTCCCGGCGATCCCGATGGCGATGATCGCGATCGTCGACGCGGACGCCGCTCCGCACTGGGCCTGGTACGAGGCGCTCGCCAACGTCTTCTGCGTCCTCGCGCTGGTCGGCGTGGCGGTCGCGTTCTACATCCGCAAGGTCGTCCGGCCGCGCCGCTTCGAGGGCAGCCACCTCGGCGAGGCCGACCTCATCCTCGCCTGGATCGCGGGCATCGTGACGACGCTCCTGCTCTACCACGGGACCGAGTCGCAGGCCTGGGCGTGGGTGCACATCCTGCTGATCCTCGGCTTCCTCGCCTACCTGCCGCACTCCAAGCACCTGCACATCGCGACCGCGGCGATCAACGTCTACTTCGGCCGCACCCGCGCGCGCGGCCGGCTCGAGCCGCTGCGGTTCGACGAGGAGCTGCCCGAGGAGGAGATGCGCTTCGGGATCGGGACCGTCGAGGACCTCACCTGGAAGCAGATGATGGACGCGTTCTCGTGCACCGAGTGCGGGCGCTGCCAGGACGCCTGCCCGGCGTTCGCGACCGGCAAGAGCCTGTCGCCCAAGCTCGTGATCATGGGCGTGCGCGACCACCTGTTCGAGGAGGGGCCGAAGGCGCTGGCCGGCGACTACGACGGCCCGGCGGTCGCGTCGAGCGGCAACCTCGAGGAGATGGTCTGGGACTGCGTGACCTGCGGCGCGTGCGTCCAGGCGTGCCCGGTCAACATCGAGCAGATCGACCACATCGTCGACCTGCGCCGCCACCTGGTGATGGTCGAGTCGCGCTTCCCGAGCGAGGCCGAGCCGATGCTGCGCGACGTCGAGCGCCAGTCGAACCCATGGGGGCGGCCGCAGGCGGAGCGCGCCGCGTGGACCGAGGGCCTGGACGTGCGCGTGCTCGAGCCCGGCGACCCGGCGCCGGAGTATCTGTACTGGGTCGGCTGCGCGGCGTCGTTCGACGAGCGGGCGCGCGAGAGCGCGCGCTCGACCGCGAAGCTGCTGACCGCGGCCGGGGTCGACTTCGCGATCCTCGGCCCGCGCGAGGCATGCACCGGCGACCCCGCGCGCCGGATGGGCAACGAGTTCGTCTTCCAGGCCTACGCCGAGCAGAACGTGGCGACGCTCGACGAGGCAGGCGTCAAGAAGATCGTCGCGAGCTGCCCGCACTGCTTCAACACGATCGCCAACGAGTACCCGGACTTCGGCGGCCGCTACGAGGTCGTCCACCACACCGAGCTGCTCGCCGAGCTGGTGCGCGACGGTCGCCTGTCGCCGACCGCCGGCGAGGAGGAGATCACCTACCACGACTCCTGCTACCTCGCCCGCCACAACGACGTCCGCGCGCAGCCGCGCGAGCTCGCCGCCGCCGTCGGCAAGCCGGTCGAGATGGAGCGCCGCGAGGAGCGCACGTTCTGCTGCGGCGCGGGTGGCGCGCACATGTGGATGGAGGAGCGCGCCGGGCCGATCAACGAGGAGCGCGTCCGCGAGGCGGCCGACACGGGAGCCGGTACGCTCGCGGTGGCATGTCCCTTCTGCACCGTGATGCTCGACGACGGGGTCAAGAGCACCGGACGCGACCTGCGGGTGGTCGACCTCGCGACGCTGCTCGCCGAGGCGCTCGACGACTGACGATCCCGATCGTCCTCGCGGTGCTGGCGGCCGGGTGCGGCGAGGACGAGCAGAAGCGGGTCCGCTACACGCCAGACGCCGACCACGCGGCGGAGGTCGACCGCAACCCCTACGCGCTCACCTGCGGCGACATCGCCAGCCAGTCGACGAGCTCCACGAGCCAGCGGATGGTGATCGGCGTCGAGTACGCGCTCGCCGACGAGCCCGTCCTGCGCAAGCGCGTGAACGCGATGACCGAGAACCGGGTCGGGCGGAGCATCTACTGGGCGATGACCGAGTTCTGCAAGGGCCAGGACGCGACGTTCACGCCGGGTGAGCAGGCGGTCGAGGCGGTGGGGCAGGGCAAGTACCTCGTGCAGCCGCGGCCCGAGTCCTGGAACCGTCCGCCCGACGACTAGCCATGGCATCTGCATCAGCCGCTGCCGGGACGGGAAGGTCGTCGAGGAGTGGGACGTCTGGGACGCGCGCGGCGTCCTGCGACAGGTCGGCGCGCTCCCCGAGACGGTCGAGAGCTAGCGCCGCGCGCGCAGCGAGTCGAGCAGGTCCTCGAGCTCGCCCTGGAAGCCGAGCTGGGTCGAGACCGAGTGCGCCTGCTCGATCGCGACGCGGCCGAGCAGCCCGAGCCGGGCGTCGCCGAGGCGTGCCGTCGGCCCGGCGATCGACAGCGCGGCGACGACCGAGCCGTCGGCGTCGCGGACCGGCGCGGCCGCCGCGGCGAGCCCGAGCTCGAGCTCGTCGACGATCGTCGCGAAGCCCTGGCGCCGGACGGTCTCGAGGTCGCGCTCGAGCATCGGGCGGTCGACGATCGTGTGCGGCGTGCGCCGCTCGAGCTGGCCGACCGGCAGGCTCGCCACGCCGAACGCGAGGAAGACCTTGCCCGCCGCGCTGCAGTGGTCGGGCACCTCGCGCCCGATCCAGTTGCTCACGCCGAGCACGTGGCGGCCATCGACCTGGGCAACCGCCTCCGCGCCGCGCGCGGTCCGCACCATCAGGTTCACGGTCTCGCCGCTCTCGGACGCGAGCCGCCGCATGGCCGGCTCGGCGAGCGCGGCGAGGTCGCGCCGCTCCTGTCCGACCCGCGCGTAGCGCACCTCGCGCGGGCCAGGTCGCACGTGCGAGCGCGCGGCGTCCCACTCCAGCAGGCCGTGGCGCTCGAGGGCGTCGAGCGCCGTCCGCACGGCGTCGGCCGACGCCCCGGCCGCCGTCTCGAGCTCGACCACGGTCCGCGGCGAGCGCTCGAGCACCAGCGCCAGCAGCCGAGCCGTGAGATCGGCGGCGTCCACGAGGCAGATATATCACTTCTTCGCATCGCTGCCCGCCCTTCGGTTAGGTTCGCGCCATGAGCCCTCGACGCATCGCCCTCCTCGCCGTCGCCGCGCTGTTCGCATGCGTTCCCCCGGCCGCCGCGCACGACGACGAGCCGCTGGTCATCGGCCATCGCGGCGCGCCCGGCTACCTCCCGGACCACACGCTCGAGGGCTATGCGCTGGCGATCAGGCTCGGCGCCGACTACATCGAGCCCGACCTGGTGGCGACGAAGGACGGTCACCTGATCGCGCGCCACGAGCCGAACCTGATCGCGACCACCGACGTCGCGTCCAAGTTCCCGGAGCGCAAGCGCACGGCGATCGTCGACGGCTTCCCGGAAGAGGGCTACTTCGCGTCCGACTTCACGCTCAAGGAGATCAACACCCTGCGCGCGGTGCAGCCGCTCGCCGACCGCCCGCAGCAGTTCAACGGCGCCTTCAAGATCCCGACGTTCGAGGAGGTCCTCGCGCTTGCGAAGCGCCGTCACGTCGGCATCTACCCGGAGACCAAGCACCCGACCTACCACCAGAACCTCGGGCTGGCGCTCGAGGGTCGGCTGGTCGCCGCGCTCGTCAACGAGGGCGACCGCAAGCTGCTGCCGCCCACATCGCTGATCCAGCGCGCCCACCGCAAGGGCCTGCTGATCCACACGTGGACGTTCCGCAACGAGGACCGCTTCCTCGCCTACGACTACCGCGGCAACCCGCTCAAGGAGTACCTGCAGTTCTTCCGGTTCGGGATCGACGGCGTGTTCTCCGACTTCACGGACACCGCCGTGTTCGCGAGGAGGCTCTTCGACTAGGCGGCTTCGCCGAGCAGCCGCTCGACCAGCACGCAGTCCTTCCAGCGGCCGTCGAGGCGGCCGTGGCGGCGCTGGACGCCGACCTCGTCGAAGCCGGCGGCGAGGTGCACCGCGCGGCTGGCGGCGTTGTCGGTGAACACGCGGCTGGTGAGCTTGTAGAGGCCGGCTCGCTCGGCCTCGTCGCACAGGGTCTCGAGCAGCGCGCGGCCGGCTCCGCGTCCCCGCGCCGCGCGCGCGACGTACACGCCGTGCTCGCCGACCCCCTCGTAGACGCAGCGGTCCGAGTACGGGCTCACGCGGGCCCAGCCGACGACCTCGTCCCCGGCCGTCGCGACGATGAACGGCAGGCCGTCCTCGAGCCACGCCTCGACCTCGGCCGGCTCGCGCGGGCGGGTCTCGAACGTCGCCAGCCGGTCCTCGATCCCCTCGTTATAGATCGCCACGACGGCGGCCGCGTCGTCCGCCGTCGCGGGCCTGATGTAAAGCTCGTTCACGAAGGCGACGATAGCCACCTCATCGTGGGTAGGATCATCCGAGAATGAGGGACGCGGCCGCTGAGCTGGCGGCTGCCCTGGAACGTGCCCTGGCGAGCTTCGCCGAAGCCGTCGCTGGCGCCGCGCCCGGGTGGCTCGTCCTTGGGGTGGTGCTGCACCTGGCCAACCAGGTCGCGCGCGGCCGCGGTTGGTGCACCCTGCTGCGCGGCGCGAGCGGCGAGGAGGTCCGGCGGCGCGACGCGATCCTGGCCTGGGTCGCGGGCGCCGGTGCCGGCGGTCTCGCCTCGGCCCGTGGCGGCGACGCGGTGCGTGTGCTCCTGCTCCGCCGCCGGCTCCCGGAGGCCGGCTGCCCGCTGCTGACCGGCACGCTGGTCGCCGAGGGGGCGGGGGAGCTGATGATCGGCGCCGCACTGATCGCGCTCGCCCTGGTGCTCGGCTTCGCTCCGCTGCCAGGCGTGCCCGACCTCGTCTGGGTCCTGCCCGCCGTCCTCGCCGTCCTCGTCCTCGTCGCCGTCGTCGTGCGCGTGCCGCGCCTGCGCGGCGTCGCCTCAGGTGTCGGCCGCGGCTGCGCGCCGCTGCGCGCGCCCAGGAACTACGCGCGCGGCGTGATGCCGTGGCAGCTCGCCAGCCGCGTCTGCCGGCTCGGCGCGCTCGCGTGCTTCCTGGCCGCGTTCGGCCTGCCCGCCACCCCGGCGGCCGTGCTGCTCGTGGTCGGCGCCCAGA
>JBKOYW010000176.1:0-3896 GCA_046744275.1 Actinomycetota bacterium | reverse complement strand
CACCACTACTCGTTGGACAAGGGGGTCTCCTTCGGCAGACGCCCGCCCGGGAGCGACGAACAGGAGCCCGTAAGCTTGCGATCGGCATCCACCTCGCGGCTGCATCTGGGGAGGAGCAGCAGCCACGCTGTCGCTACCGCCTTCCAGGCGATTGGCGTCCCCGGCGTCGGTGGTCGCGCGCTAGAGCTCGCTGCTGCTTTGCTTGGTGGCGCGAATCGAGGCCGCGTGCGAGCGAGCGACGTGCGGCTTTCGATGTACGCGGCGCTGGCACTGGGCGGCGGGCGCACCGCTCCCAGCGAGGAGCAGGCTCGGTGCGTCACCCAACGCCCGAGGAGGGGTCACGTCCGAGGCGTTGCTCGATGCGGCCGGCCGCCGTCGCTCACCCGCGACGCTGCAGCAGTTTCATGCTGGTCGCCCGCCGCGCAACAAGGGGATCCGCTACCCGGCCGATCCGCCGACGCGCGTCGAGCTGCCGGTCGGGCCGCTGTTCTGCGTGTCAACACCCCGACCCGCGGACGGCCGTGGTCGGCCGCCGCGGCACGCTCCGAGCTCCGGCACCTCGCTCGCGAGGCCGGCGTGCGACGGCGCTTCGCGCCGCACCAGCTAGGGCACGCGCACGCCGTCGAGATGGCGCGCGAGGGCGTTGCCGCTGATCGTTATCCAACGCCAACTCGGTCACACCAACCTCGGCATCACGTCCATTTACCTGCAAGGCATCGACAACGCCGAGATCATCGACACCGTCCACGCCCGCCGCGCTCCGATGATCCCCGTCCACAGCTCGCTTCACGTCTGATCTGACCCCGAGCCGCCGACCGGCGGCCGAGGAGCCATCCCCTCGGCTGCCGGTCCTCGTCTGTATGAAGGAGGGCGGGATGTCAAGTGGCGGTGGCGTTGTTGTGGGGTGTTCTGGCGGGCGAAGCCCGTGATTGAGGGCGTGGGGTATCGGCGGGTGCCGGCGCGGTCACCCGTAGGGCGGCCCCGTGGGGCCGAGCGCCGGAGGTGCTTGACGGCGGCGGTGGCCGTCGATTAGGGGCCGTGGGCAGTTGGCGGGTGGCGAGCGGTGCTCATGTCTGTATCGCCCCGTGGCGCGGGGATCGTGCGAAATGGGAGGGCTCGTTCCGGCGGCGCATTTCCAAAGAGAGCCGTCAGGCGGCTAGACGAACACCGGCGCCTGCCGGAGCGAAGGGCTGGTTGCGGGTGAGCATGTGCCAGATCGCTTCGGTGAGCTTGCGTGAGAGCTGGATCTGGGCGACCTTGGGGCCGCGTTGGCGGCCGAGGCGGCGCTTGGTGTGTTGGTAGCGCTCGGCGTAGACGGGGTGCTTGCAGGCGTTCATCGCCGCCTCGAACAGGCCCCAGCGCAGATAGCGCGGGCCGTGCTTGGAGATCGGGCCGCGGCGGTCGGTGCTGCCGGACTGGAGGACTCGGGGGCACAGGCCGGTGTAGCCGACCAGCTTGGCCGGCGAGGGAAAGCGTTCGATGTCGCCGATCTCCGAGGCGACGGTGGAGGCATTGATCCAGCCGAACCCGGGCGCGGTGACCAGCAGCGGGATGTAGCGATGGTCGGCGCCCTGGCGGCGCAGCTCGCAGGTCAACTTGGCGATCTGCAGTTCCAGATCGTCGATCAGGCCCAGGCTGACGTCGACGGTGCGCCGCCACGGGTCCGGGATCGCGAGGCGATCGAGCAGCTCACGCCCGGCGTGGCCGAACAAATCTGAGACCGGGCACGGATGGCCGAACGTGATCAGCGTCGCGTGGATGCGGTTCTTGAGCGTGGTGCGGTGGCGGACCAGGTGCAACCGGAACCGCGCGAGCTCGCGTTCGCGCCGGATCGTCGGGTCGGGCAGCCAGATCGCCGGCACCAGGTCGCGCTGCGAGAGCACCGCCAGCACGTGCGCGTCGATTTTGTCGGTCTTGCAGGCCAGCGGTGCCAGGCCTTTGACCTTTTGCGCGTCGGCGATCAGCACCTCCCAGCCGAGATCTTCGAGCGTGTCGTGGACAAAGCGCGCGCCGTTCATCGACTCGATCACCGCCCGCACGCGCCCAGCCTGGACGCGCCCGACGAGATGGCACAGACCGTCGGCGTCCGGCGCGGCCGCGATGCGCGCGACTACCTCGCCGGCGTCGTCGACCAGGCAGACGTCCAGCCGACGTCGACTTAGATCCAGTCCAGCGTGCAACATGAGCGTGGGCCTCCTCGAGCTCGCTCCTCGGTGACACGCTGAGCGTCCCACCGGGGAGGCCCTCCTTCATCGCAGTCCAAACCAGCAGCGGAGGCTTGGCACCATCGCGCGCCGGTCAGTTGATCTTCACGAGGTTGCCGTCCGGTCCAGCTCTTGTCGGACACGGCCTTCTGCCGTCCATGCAAAACGCAGGATCAGCTGTGTCGCGGCTTTCAGTGAGATCCAGTTGTTCTGAATGCCGTCGGGCGGGTGCTTGGTGAGGGATCGACAGGCAGATTTCCGACTACGACGGCTCGCGATCACAGCCGCCGTGTCCACGGCTGACCGGTTGGAATGCGCCTGTCGGTCGCGGCGTCTCTAAGGGGGCAATCCAATGTAGGAGGCGGTGACTATGTCACCCATCAGCAGGGTTATGGGCCTCGTCGCGCTGGCGGCGACTGGCCTCGTGCTCGCCACCGCGGGGCCGGCCATGGCGGTCGGCGGACCGCAGCTCGTGGAGCGAAGCACGTCCCTCGGCACCGATCCGACCCCGAGCGTGACCGCGCCGTGTCCGACCGGCACTCGCGTGGTCGGGGGCGGCGGGCGCGTGTTCGACTTCGAGCAGAAGCTCGGGCGGCTCACGGAGCTGGACCCGTCGTTCACGGGCTTCCGCGTCGCGGCCGAATCGCCCAACGAGTCGGAGGACATCGGCAACTGGCGCGTCTTTGCGTACGCCATCTGCGCCGACAGCGACGCGCTAGATGACTACCAGATCGTGCCCCGGAGCCGGTTCGACGCCAACACGTTCAAGGACACGGCGGCCGTGTGCCCGAGCGGCACGGTCGCCTACGGCGCGGGCGCTCGCGTCACGATCCCCGGCACCGGCGGCGCCGACGGCCGCATCGGTCTGCAACTCAACCGCACGTCAGGGCCGCTGGACATCTCGCGTGCCACGGGTCGCGTTGACACGCGCTTCGGCTCGGTGGGGAACTGGACCCTCACCTCCGAGGCGATCTGCGCCAAGCGCGCCGGCAATATCCACGTCGACGGCGACAGCTCGTTCGGCGACTCGGTCACCGCATCGTGCGACTTCGGCACTGTGCACGGGGCCGGAGGCGGCGGCGGGCTGACCGACGGTGGCCCGAGCTGGCTGTACTCGATCCGGCCGTTCAACAACCTGCGGTCTGTCGAAGCCAGGATGACGAGCCCGCTCAACCCGTCGATCGGCGGCATGATCGCGCACTTCACCTGCGCGAACTGACACGCTGCGGAGCGGCCCGCCCACGCGGCGGGCCGCTCTTGCAGGCGGCCAACACCTACATTCTCAGTGCTCGACGCTGGCGCGGCGTTGTCACAGGCGGTCACGAAAGCAAATCGTTCGTCGGCGGCGGCTACGGCAGCTCCGCCAGCGGCGAAGAGTCGTTCGTCGGCGGCGGCATCCACAACACCGCCAGCGGGCGCCAGGCATTCATCGGCGGCGGCTTCCGCAACTCCGCCATTGGGGACCGATCGTTCATCGGCGGCAGCTCGGACGTCAGGGCCAACGACCTGTGCGCGTTCCTCGCCAACGTGAACATCGTGCCCTGCACCTAGGTAGGCCCTTACCTCGTCTACAGTCGACCGGCGCGTTCGACGACCAGCAGAGGTTGCAATCGCGCCCCCCTCCGCCCTGCAGCCGGCGGATGCGCGGAAAGCTTGCGTCGCCCGACTCGACGACGTGACCAGCTACCACCG
>JBKOYW010000521.1:0-5398 GCA_046744275.1 Actinomycetota bacterium | reverse complement strand
GGGGTGCGGGGCGGCTTGCCCGGGCACAGCGTGAGGCTGGCCCGGACCAGCTCCCGCTGGCGCAGGTGCAGGTCGCGCTGCGTCGCCAGCACCTTGCTGACGTTCTGCGCGCGAACCGGCTGGAGCGGCGGGGTGGTCATGGCCCGAGGATCGCCCCCTTTAGGCGGATCTTGAATGCAGCGGACACGTGTTCGATGGTGCGGTTAACCGCCCCGATCAGATCATCGCGTCGAGCACGACCCGCACGTCGTCGAGCGTCGTACGGGGGTTGACCAGCGCGAGGCGGGCGACGGTCTCGCCGTCGTGGCTGGTCGGCAGCACGAACGCGATGCCCGATTCGCGCAGTCCGACCGCCCATCGGTCGTAGTCCGCAGGGGTCCATCCGCGGCGCCGGAACACGACGATCGAGAGCTCGGGCTCGGCGGCGAGCGCGAGGTCGGGGCGGCCGCGGATCTCCTCAGCGGCCTCCCGCGTGAGGGCCAGCGTGCGCTCGACCGCCTCGGCGTACGCGTTGGTGCCGTAGACGGCGAGCGAGAACCAGAACGGCACGCCGCGCGGGCGGCGCGTGAGGTGGACGCCGTAGTCGGACGGGTTGAACGTCGCGTCGTCGACGTACAGCGACTCCAGGTATGAGGCGTACTGGCGGTGCGCCGCGCGGCCGTACGCCGGCTCGCGGTAGACGAGCGCACAGGAATCGAACGGGGCGAAGAGCCACTTGTGCGGGTCGACGATGAACGAGTCGGCGCGCTCGATGCCGGCGAACCGCCCGCGGGCGCTGGGCGCGCACAGGGCACCGAGGCCGTACGCGCCGTCGACGTGCAGCCACAGGCCGCGCTCGGCGCACACATCCGCGATGCCGGCGAGGTCGTCGATCAGCCCGAGGTTCGTGGTGCCGGCCGTGGCGACGACCGCGAACACGCCGTCGTCGTCCTGCTCGAGCGCGGCGCGCAGGGCTTCGCCGGTGAGGCGGCCCCCGGGCACGTCGAGCGCACCGGCGTCCATCACGCGCAGCATCGAGCGCACGGACGAGTGCACCTCCTCGCTGACCGCCACGCGGGTCGCGGCCGCGCCGCCGTGGCGGGCGCGCTCGCGCGCAGCGTGCAGCGCGGACAGGTTCCCGTTCGTCCCGCCCTGCACGAAGCAGCCGCCCGCGGTCTCCGGGAAGCCGGCCAGCGACGCCAGCCACCGCAGCGCCTCGTTCTCGGCGTGCACGGCGCCGGCCGCCTCGATCCAGGAGCCGCCGTAGAGCGCGTGGACGCTGATCAGCAGGTCGGCGAGCGAGGCCGCCGGCGTCGACGTGCCGGGGATGAACGCCATGTAGCGCGGGTGGTCGATCGCGGTGCTCGCCGGGAGCAGCTCCTCGCGCAGCAGCGCCAGCGCCCGCTCGGCGCCGAGGCCCTCGGGGGTGATCGTGCCGCCCGGGAGCTCGTCCGGCTCGCGGGCCAGGCCGAGCTCGGGCGGGTCGGCCGCCAGACGCGCGAGCGCGGCCTCGAACACCGCGGCGGCCAGCTCCGGGTCGTGGTCGTGCATCGTCACGCGGCGACCCCGCGGGCGTTCTCGGCATGGATCTTGCGCTGCTCGCCGGTGCGGCGAGCGAGCGGCAGCTTGGCCGCCTCGCCGCGCTCGAGCAGATCCTCGAGGTACGCGCGGTCCTCGCGCAGGATCGCGGCGGCGCGCACCCCGTCGAGCGGCTCGCCGTGGCCGGGCACGACGTGGTCGGCCTGCTCGACCAGCGGCTCGAGCCGGGCCAGCGTGGCGAGGTACGCGCTCGCGGAGCCCTTGACCATCGGGATCTCGACCGGCGACAGGTAGTCGCCGCACACGAGCACGCGCGCCCACGGCACCCAGACGGCCATGCCGTCGACGGTGTGGCCGTCGGCCGGGTGCAGCTCCAGCTCGCGGTCGCCGACGTCGACCTTGCCCGGCACGGGCAGGCGCTGCGCGCCCGGCAGCGACAGCGGCCGCGGCCGCTCGACGGAGAAGCTCTCGTCGAACTCGCGCAGCTCGCGCTGCGCGGCGCCGGGCTCGTTGACGAGCCGGCCCGCGGTCGTCTCGGCGCAGCCGAGCGGCGTCTCGGGGAACGCGTAGCGGCCGAGCAGGTGGTCCCAGTCGGCGTGGGTGGCCAGTAGCCCGACGACGGTGAAGCCGGCCTGCTCGGCGAGCGCGGGCAGGATCTCGAGCTCGTCGGGCAGGATCGGCGAGTCGATACAGAACGCCTCGCCGCCGGTGCGAACGAGCGTGCAGGTGGTCTGGTAGACCCGGGAGGTGGCGACGACGACGTCCGCGTGGAGCCCGACGGCCCTCACGCGGCCCCGAGGAGCCGGGCCGCCTCGAGCAGGCTCTTGACCTCGGCCGTCGGCTTCTTGGCGCCGGCGTCCAGCGTCTCGCCGCTGCGGTTGACCCAGATCACAGGGATCTTGGCCTTCACGCAGGGCTCCACGTCGTAGTAGTAGCTGTTCGCGACGTGGACCCAGCCCTTCTTGCCGCCGATCCGCCGCTCGGCCTCCTTGAAGTGCGCCGGGTCGGGCTTGTAAGAGCGCACCTGCTGGGCCGTGACCACGAGATCGAAGTCGACCTTGAAGTGGCGCCGCGTGAGCCCGAGCAGCTTGTCGTCGATGTTGGAGATGAGCCCGATCTGGAACTTCTTGGCGAAGCGCTCGAGCTGCGTGTTGGTCTCCTTGAACGGGGGCCAGCGGGCCACCGAGTCGGGCAGGAAGCCGGATCGCGATGGCTCCAGCGGCCAGCCCAGCTCGCGCGAGATGTTCACGGCGGTACGGCGCAGGACCTCTGCGTAGAGCTCGTAGGATCCGCCCTTGATCTCCTGCTGGGTCTGCAGGAACAGCGGGATCAGCTCCTCGCGCGACAGCGTGTAGCCGTCACGCTCGGCCTCCTTTGAGAAGGCATCGAACGCACCCGTCTCCCAATCGATCAGGGTGCCGTAGACGTCGAAGGTGACGAAGTTGACTTCCTTGGGCAGCGGCATGCGGCCGTGGATTGTGACACGACGGCGTACCACTTCGTTCAGGTTGCGGCGTTATCCGAGCGATGGCCCGGACCGACGCGCGAGCGGCTCGTGCTAATCGTCCCCGAGGCGAGGGGATGGAGGTCCGGGAAGGAGCGCTAGCATCGGCGCCCTTCATGGACCTCCTGGAGTATCAGGGCAAGCAGCTGTTCGCCCGCCACGGGGTGCCGGTGCCGTCCGGCTCTCCCGCCACCACGGTCGAGGAGGCGGTCGCGGCCGCCGACGAGATCGGCTACCCCTGCGTGATCAAGGCGCAGGTGCAGATCGGGGGCCGCGGCAAGGCCGGCGGCATCAAGGTCGCGAAGGCCCGGTCCGAGGCCGAGGAGCACGCCAAGGCGATCCTCGGCATGGACATCCGCGGGCATACCGTGCACGAGGTGTGGGTCGAGGCCGCGTCCGACATCGCCGCCGAGTACTACGCGTCGATCGTGTTCGACCGCTCGGCCAAGCGGCCGCTGGTCCTGCTCTCCACCCAGGGCGGCATGGACATCGAGGAGGTCGCCGAGCGCGATCCGGACGCGATCGCCCGTCTGCACGTCGACCCGCTGCTCGGCTTCCAGGACTTCCATGCCCGCCGGCTCGCGTTCGAGGCCGGCGTCGACGGCGACGTGGTGCGCCCGATCGGCGCGCTGCTCAACCGCCTGTACGACGCCTTCGTCGCCGAGGAGGCGATGCTCGTCGAGGTCAACCCGCTGATCGTAACCGGCGATCGCCAGGTGATGGCGCTCGACGCCAAGGTCACGCTCGACGACAGCTCGCTGTTCCGCCACGCCGAGAACGCCGCGCTGCGCAAGACGGAGGCCGAGGACCCGCAGGAGCGGATGGCGCGCGAGCGCGGGCTCACCTACGTGAAGCTCGACGGCAATGTCGGCATCCTCGGCAACGGCGCCGGGCTCGTGATGTCCACCTTGGATGTCGTCGCCCAGGCCGGCGGCTCGCCCGCCAACTTCCTCGACGCCGGCGGCGGCTCGAAGGCCGAGGCGATCACGCAGGCCGTCGAGGTGATCCTCTCCAACGAGAACGTCAGTGCCGTGCTGTTCAACATCTTCGGCGGCATCACGCGCTGCGACGAGGTGGCCAAGGGCCTGATCGAGGCGTTCCGCCAGATCGAGCCGACGGTGCCGTTCGTCGTGCGCCTGGACGGGACCAACGACAAGGAGGGCCGCGCCCTGCTGGCCGAGGCCGACCTGCCCAACGTCCACACCGAGGCGACGATGCTCGACGCCGCCCGCCGCGTCGTGGAGCTGGCCGGATGAGCATCCTGGTCGACACCGAGACGAAGCTGTGCGTGAGCGGGATCACCGGCCGCGAGGGCACGTTCCACACGCTCAACAACAAGAACTATGGGACCAACGTGGTGTCCGGCGTCACGCCCGGCAAGGGCGGCCAGGACGTCGAGGGCATCCCGGTCTTCAACACGTTCCACGACGCCGTCGCCGAGACCGGCGCCAACACGGCGATGATCTTCGTGCCGCCGCGCTTCGCCGCCGATTCGATCCTCGAGGCCGAGGATGCCGACATCGGGCTCGTGGTGGCGATCACCGAGGGCATCCCCGCGCATGACGAGCTGCGGGTCTACAACCACCTCGCCGGCAACCCGAACGTGCGGCTCGTCGGGCCGAACTGCCCCGGGATCCTCTCCCCCGGCAAGGCCAACGTCGGCATCATCCCGGCCGCTTTCTTCAGCGAGGGTAACGTCGGCGTCGTCTCGCGCTCGGGCACGCTGACGTACCAGATCGGCAACGAGCTCGCCCAGCGCGGCTTCGGCAACTCGACGATCGTCGGCATCGGCGGCGACCCGGTGCCGGGCTCGAGCTTCATCGACATCCTGGCGCTGTTCCAGGACGACGACGAGACCGAGCTGATCGTGATGGCGGGCGAGATCGGCGGCTCGGCCGAGGAGGAGGCCGCCGAGTTCATCGCCGAGAACGTCACGAAGCCGGTCGTCGCGTACATCGCGGGCTTCACCGCCCCGCCCGGCAAGACGATGGGCCACGCGGGAGCGATCGTGTCCGGCAGCGCCGGCACGGCGGTCGCCAAGCAGGAGGCGCTCGAGGCTCGGGGCGTGCGCGTCGGGAGGACGCCGACCGAGGTGGCGGAGATCGCCGCCGAGATCGCCGGCTCGCTGGCGCGGTGACCTACACGTCGCCGCTGGCGAAGGCGCTCGCGCCCGACCTGCTGGATCGCTTCCAGCGGTATGTGCGCGTCGACACCCAGTCCTCGGCCGACACCGGCGCGGAGCCGAGCACGCCGGGGCAGCTCGAGCTGGGCCGGCTGCTCGTGGAGGAGCTGGGCGAGATCGGCCTCGAGGACGCCGCGATGGACGAGGGAGGCTTCGTCTTCGCCACGTCGCCCGGCGCCGGCCCGGTCGTCGGC
>JBKOYW010000447.1:0-5898 GCA_046744275.1 Actinomycetota bacterium | reverse complement strand
GCGTTCTTGTTGCCGGCGGGCACGATCGTGCCGGACAGCGGCACCCCGCCCTCGATCAGGAGCTTTTCCATGAGCGTGGAGGGGCTCGGGCCCCGAGGCTGGGCTAGGGTAACAGCCATGTCAGAGCCTCTTTCGCGCGATCAGGCCTGGGACCTGTTCTGCTCGTGGACCGAGTCCGAGTCGCTGCGTCGGCACGTGCTGGCCGTCGAGGCCGCGATGCGCGCCTATGCGCGGAAGTTCGGCGAGGACGAGGAGATGTGGGGCCTGGTCGGGATGCTGCACGACCTCGACTACGAGCGCCATCCCGACCTCGAGACCGGCCATCCGCGCGTCGCGCTGCAGGAGCTCGAGCGCCAGGGCTTCTCGCCGGAGTTCGTGCGCGCGGTCGCCTCGCATGCCGACTTCCTGGGCGTGCCGCGCGAGACCGCGATGGAGAAGACGCTCTACGCGGTCGACGAGCTGTCCGGCTTCGTGATGGCGTGCGCCTACGTGCGACCGGAGGGGATCCGCGGCATGACCCCCAAGTCGGTCAAGAAGAAGATGAAGACGCCCGCCTTCGCCGCGGCGGTCGACCGCGACGCGCTGCGCGAGGGCGCCGACGAGCTCGGCGTGGACTTCGACGAGCACCTCGCGTTCGTGATCGCCGCCTTGGACGAGCACGCGGCGACGCTCGGGCTCGAGGGCCGGGGGGCGGTGGCCTGATGTCCTTGCGGATCGTCGTCCTGGAGGGCGACGAGACCGGCCAGGAGCTGCTGGACGCGTCCCTGCGCGTGCTCGAGCCCGACGTGCTGGGGATGGAGATCGAGCAGGAGCGCTTCGATCTGTCGCTGGAGAAGCGGCGCGAGACGGGCAACGAAGTGGTGCTGGAGGCCGCCCGCGCGATGCGCGAGGCCGGCTACGGCATCAAGGCGGCGACGGTCACGCCCGAGGGCAAGGACGACGTCGGCTCCCCGAACCGCATCCTGCGCGAGGAGGTCGGCGGCAAGGTGATCGTGCGCACGGGGCGGCGGATCCCGGGCGTCGTCGGCCCGGTCTCCGGCGTGTTCCACCCGATCGCGGTCGTGCGGATGGCGATCGAGGACGCTTACGGTGCCAAGCAGTGGCGCGAGGGCTCCGAGGGTTCGCCGGACGAGGTCGCGTATCGGACCGAGAAGGTCACCCGCTCCACCTGCCACGCGGTCGCCGAGTACGCGTTCCAGACCGCCGAGCGGATGGGCGCGCGCGTCTACGGCGGGCCGAAGTGGACCGTCTCCCCCGTCTACGAGGGAATGCTCAAGGAGGAGATGGACGCCGCGGCCGAGCGGCACCCGGACGTCGACTACCAGCCGGTGCTGATCGACGCCACGTACGCGGGGCTGTTGACCGGGGCGACCGAGACGCCTCTGGTCATCCCGGCTCTGAACCGCGACGGCGACTGCCTGTCGGACATGGTGCTGCCGATGTTCGGCTCGATCGCCGGCGCCGAGTCGGTCCTGCTCGCCTTCGACGACGACTACGACGTGGACGTGGCGATGGCCGAGGCTCCGCACGGCACGGCGCCGTCGCTGATGGGCAAGGACCTCGCGAACCCGATGGCGATGCTGCTGGCCTGCGGCGCGGTGCTGTCGTATGCGGCGGCAGGCGGGCACGCGGGAGCGGAGCGCGCCTCGCGGGCGATCTACGAGGGCGTGCTGGAGACTGTCGCCACGGGCACCAAGACGATCGATCTGGGCGGCCATGCCACCACGACGGAGTTCACCGACGCGGTGGTCGACAAGGTCCGCACCAAGGTCGACGTCTGGACGTCGCTCGGGACCCGCTGAGCGATAGCCTCGCGGCCGGCATGCGTGCCTGGCTGATCTGGTGGGCGGTGCTGACCGTCCTCTACTGGCTGCTGGTGTTCAAGACCCAGCCGGAGGAGTTCGTGGCCGGCGCGGTCTGTGGCGCGATCTCGGCCACCGGGACCGAGCTCGTGCGGCGCTACGGCTCCGTGCGGTTCGCGCCGGGCTGGGGCTGGATGTCCGCGCTGCTCCCGCTGCCCGGGCTCGTCGTGCGCGACACGATCCGGCTCGTCGGCGTCCTGTGGCGCGTGATCGTGCGGCGCGAGGACGTCCGCGGTCGCTTCGTCGCGCTGCCCTTCAAGGGCGCCCACGGCGGCGGCGCCGAGGGGGCGAGCCGGCGCGCGATCACGAAGTTCGTCGGCTCGGTGGCGCCGAACTCGTTGGTCGTCGGATTCGCCGACCGCCACGACCGCGTGCTGCTGCACGAGCTGGTGCCGAGCGACGAGCCGCAGGCGTGGGAGCGGCATTGAACGCCTGGCTGATCGCTGCGACGGTGCTGATGCTCGGGTTGCTGCCGTGCCTGTGGGTCTGCGTCCGGCAGGCGCCGCTCGACGCGCTGGTGGCGCTCGAGCTGGCGTCGACGATCACCACGCTCGTGCTCGTCCTGCTCGCCCAGGGGTACCGGCGCGATCCGTTCATGGACCTCGCTTTGGTCAGCGCGCTGCTGTCGTTCGCGGGCGCGCTGTGCTTTGCCCGCTTCCTGGAGCGGTGGCTGTGAGCGTCCAGGACGTGATCGTCGCGGTCCTGCTCACCGTCGGCGGGGCGTCGGTGCTGCTGAGCTGCGTCGGCGTTCTCGTCATGCGCGAGGCGCTCGACCGGCTGCACTTCACGGCGCCCGCCGCCACCATCGGGCCGGTGCTCGTCGCGGCGGCGGTGCTGGTGGAGGAGCCGCTGTCGTCGGCTGGGCTGAAGGCCGTGCTGGTGGCGCTGCTGCTCGTCGTCACGACGCCCGTGCTGTCTCATGCCACCGCGCGGGCGGCGCGCATCCGCGAGCACGGGCGCTGGCGGCTGCTTCCGCACGAGCTCCGGGACGACGAGTACACGTGAGCGTCCTCCAGGTCGTCGTGCTGGCGCTCGTGGCGGTCTCGGCCACCGCGGTCGTCGCGGCACGTGACCCGCTGCGCCAGGCGATGGTGGCCAGCATCTACGGCCTCGTCCTCGGCATCCTCTTCTTCGTCTTCCAAGCGCCGGACGTCGGACTCTCGCAGACCGTGGTGGGCGCGGTCGCGCTTCCCCTGATGATCCTGCTGGCACTGGCCAGGGTGCGAGGGGGCGAGGAATGACCCCGGCCGTGCGGCGGTCCGTGTTCCTCACGGCCGGCGGCGGGCTGTTCGCGTTCCTGCTCTGGAGCTTCGCGGGCCTGCCCGACTTCGGCCACTACATCGGGCCGTACGGTGACATCCTCAACCTCTCGTCGGTGCCCGAGCGCCACGCCACGGCGGTGGTGAGCGCGATCAACTTCGACTACCGCGGCTTCGACACGCTCGGGGAGGAGTTCATCCTCTTCGCCGCGGTCGTGGGCGTGGCCAGCATCCTGCGCCACCTACGCGGCGAGCGGCAGCAGCGCCCGGACGACGACGCGCGCGGGCGACGCGTGCGCGCGCCGAGCGTGGCCGTGAGCGTGCTCGGGCTGGGGCTCGTGGGACCTACGATCCTCGTGGGTCTCTACGTGGTCGTGCACGGCCACCAGACGCCGGGCGGCGGGTTCCAGGGCGGGGTGATCCTCGCCACCGCGCTCCTGCTGGTCTACCTGTCCGACACGTACGTCGTGGTCCGCCGGGTCGGTCCGATGGCGCTGATCGAGATGGCGGAGGCCCTCGGGGCCGGGTCGCTAGGGCTGCTCGGGTTCGCGGGCCTGATATGGGGCGTCTCCTTCATGGAGAACGTGGTGCCGCTCGGGACGACCGGCGAGCTGCTGTCCGCGGGGACGATCCCGCTCGGCAGCGTGGCGGTGGGCCTGGCGGTCACCGGCGGCTTCGCGTTCATGCTGTCGGAGTTCATCGAGCAGACGCTGGTCGTGCGGCGCGACAAGCGGCGGCCGGGCTGATGGACGTCCTGCCTTACGTGGTGGCGGCGTGGGTGATGCTGGTCGGGCTCTACGGCATCGTCACCAGCCGCGACCTCATCCACCTCGTGATCTGCCTGTCGGTCGTGCAGTCGTCGACGTATCTGCTGCTGCTCTCGATCGGCTACAAGCGCGACGGGGAGCCGCCGGTGTTCGCCGACCGGCCGCCGAGCACCCGAGCGGTGGATCCGGTGGTCCAGGCTCTGACCCTGACCGACGTCGTGGTCGGGACCACGGTGACGGCGATGCTGCTGGCGATCGCGGTGCAGGCGCACAAGCGATACGGCTCGATCGATCCCGACGAGCTGCGGGCGATGCGAGGCTGACGGTGGAGGAGCTCTCCCCGCTGGCCGTCGCGATCCCGCTGCTCGCGGCGTCCGGCCTGGTCGGAGCCGTGGCGATCTCCACGCGCCTGTTCCTGGACGTCGTGTCGCTGCTCGTGGCGGCGGCCACGACGGTGCTGTGCTGGCTGCTGCTGCGAAGTGCGAACGACGGGCTGATCGTGGAGTGGCTCGGCGCCTGGGAGCCGCGTGATGGGGTCGCGATCGGCGTCGGGCTCGTGGTGGACCCCTTCGGAGCCGGGCTGGCGACGTTCGTGTCGTTGATGTTCGTGATGGCGTTCGTGTTCGCGTACCGCTACTTCGCGGTCGTAGGCCCGCTGTTCCACACGCTGATGCTCGTGTTCCTGGCCGGGGCGGTGGGGTTCTGCCTCACCGGCGACCTGTTCACGCTGTTCGTCTTCTTCGAGCTGGTCAGCGTGTCGGCGTACGCGCTGACGGCCTACGACATCGAGGAGGAGGGCCCGCTGACGGGGACCCTGAACTTCGCGGTGACCAACAGCGTCGGGGCGTTCTTCATCCTGACCGGCATCGCGCTGCTGTACGCGCGGACCGGGGCGCTGAACATGGCGCAGATCGGCGAGACGCTCGCCGGCGCCGGGACCGTCGACGGGCTCGTGATCGGCTCGTTCACGCTGATCGCCGTCGGGTTCCTGACGAAGGCGGCGGTCGTCCCGTTCCACTTCTGGCTAGCCGACGCCTACTCCGTCTCCCCGACGCCGGTGTGCCTGCTGCTTTCGGCAGCGATGAGCGAGCTCGGGCTGTATGCGCTGGCGCGCGTGTACTGGACGGTGTACTCGGGGGTGCTCGACGAAGTGGCGGGCGCGGTGACGGCGGTGCTGGTCGCGCTCGGAACGCTCACGGCCGTGCTAGGCGCGGTGTTGTGCTACGCGCAGCGACATCTCAAGCGGATGCTGGCCTACGCCACGATCAGCCACGTCGGGCTCTTCCTTATCGGGCTCGCGCTGCTGTCGCCCGAAGGACTGGCGGGGACGGCGATCTACGTGATGGCCGACGGCGCGATCAAGGCCTCGCTGTTCGTCGGCATCGGCGTCGTCCAGCATCGCTACGCGACGGTCAACGAGCTGGCGCTGACGGGCCGCTGCCGCGACTTGCGGATCACGGCCGGCCTGGTGATCGTCGGCGGTCTCGCGCTGGCGTCGCTCCCGCCCTTCGGCCCGTTCCTCGGCAAGGCGATGATCGAGGAGGCGGCCGCGCACGCCGGGTACGGCTGGGTGGCGGGGGTCGTCGTCCTGGCGTCGATGCTGACCGGCGGGGCGGTGCTGCGCTCGGCGGCGCGGATCTTCTTCGGCTGGGGCGATACGGTGGAGCGCCACGACGATTTCCCGGTCGGCGGCGAAGAAGCCGATCCCGAGCTCCAATACCGCCGCGACCGCGTGCCGCTGACGCTGACGGTCGCGACGGTGGCGCTGCTGGTCCTCGGCCTCGGGCTGGGGCTGGTCCCCGGCCTGGCGGACGACGCCGGCGGCGCCGCGATGCAGTTCGTCGACCGAGCGGCGTACACCACCGACGTGCTCGGCGGCGGGTCGGGAGCCGGTCCACGATCGGTCTCGGTGGCCGAGCCCGGGCTGCGCGACTGGCTGCTGGCGGCGTTGTCCGTGGGAGGCGCGATCGGGCTCGCCGCGCTATCACTCGCACGCGGGTCGCTGCGAGA
>JBKOYW010000547.1:0-2548 GCA_046744275.1 Actinomycetota bacterium | reverse complement strand
GCTCTTCACCGCGCCGGCGTTCTTCCCGCAGGACCTGCTGACGCCGGTGCTGCAGGACGTGTCGGTCTACAACCCGCTGACGTACGTGGTGGAGGCCGTGCGCGGCCTGCTCAACGGCGACAGCGCGCTGGGCAACCCGTGGGAGGGGCTGGCGGCGGCCGTCGGGCTGGCGGTGGGGGCCACAGCGATCGCGACCCTGGCGCTGAAGGAGCGCCTCCGGCGGCAGTGAGCGTCGCGCTCGTCCTCTGGCGCCGGTCGCTGAACGAGGTGCTGCGCGTACGCGGCGCGCTGCTGCCCGCCACGATCGCCCCGGTGATCTTCATGCTCGGCATCACCGGCCAGTTCGGCCGGCTGACCGGGCTCGAAGGCTTCCCGACCGACTCGTACATCTCATGGATCGTGCCGCTGTCGTGCCTGCAGGGCGCGGGCTTCGCGGGCGCCGCCGTGGGGGCCAACCTCGCGCGCGACATCGAGCAGGGCTGGTTCGACCGCCTGCTCGTGGCGCCCGTGCCGCGGCCGCTGCTGGTCGTCGGCCCGATCCTCGGCGCGGTGTCGCGCTCCCTGGTGCCCGCCACCGTCGTGCTCGTCGTCGGTCTGCTGACCGGCGCCGATCTCACCGGCGGGGTCTACGGGCTGTTCTGCCTGTACTTCGCCGCGGCGGGCTTCTGCGCCTGCGCGGCGCTGTGGGGCGTGTTCATGGCCGTCACGTTCCGCACGCAGCAGGCCGGCCCGCTGATGCAGCAGGGAGTGTTCCTGGCGGTCTTCCTCTCGACCGCCTACACGCCCGAGGTGCTGCTGCGCGGCTGGCTGGCCGAGGCCGCCGAGCTCAACCCGGTCACGTACGTGCTCCAGATGGCGCGGCAGGCGACGGTCGAGGGGATCGAGCCGAGCTTCGCCCACACGTGGCCCGGCCTCCTGGCGCTGGCCGGCCTGGCGACCGTCCTCGGCGCGCTGGCGATGGGCGGCCTGAACCGCATGGGCCGCTAGCCGCCGCTAAGTGGGCGTCAGTTCGTCTCGCAGGCTCGCGCTCGAGCGCGCTGTCGGTATACCTCGCCGGCATGAGCAATGAACTCCGGGACACGGTCGCGCTCGTGACGGGCGCGAGCAGCGGGATCGGCGAGGCGACCGCGCGCGCGCTCGCGACCCACGGGGCGACGGTGGCCACTGTCGCGCGCCGCAAGGACCGGCTGGACGCGCTCACGGTCGAGATAGGTGGCCTGGCCATCGAAACTGATGTCACCGACCGTGAGCAGGCGCGGGCCGCCGTCGAGCGGACCGTTCAGGAGCTCGGCCGGCTCGACATCGTGATCAACAACGCCGGCGTGATGCTGCTCGGCCCGATCGTCGACGCCCCCGTCGAGGAGTGGGATCGGATGATCGAGCTCAATCTCCAGGGGCTGCTCTACATCGCCCATGCAGCGCTCCCGCACCTCCTGCGCGCCGCCGAGCGCGAGCCGCGCCGGGTCGCGGACCTCGTCAACGTCAGCTCGGTCGCAGGCCGACGCATCGGTGCCGGCGGCGGCATCTACCAGCTCACCAAGCACGGCGTCGGGACCTTCAGCGAAGCCCTGCGCCAGGAGGTCACTGCTCGCTACGTCCGTTCGTCGCTGATCGAGCCCGGCGCGACGGAGAGCGAGCTCGTCACCCACGTCCGCGAGGAGGTCCGCAGCCAGCTCCCGGCTGGCCTCGACCAGATTCTCGCGGCGCAGGACATCGCCGACGCGATTCTCTACATCGTCACGCGACCGCGACACGTCGCGATCAACGAGATCCTGGTCCGCCCGACGGAGCAGGTGCGCTAGCGCGCCGGCTCGAGCTCGAACCCTGTCGCGTTCGAACCTCTCCGACTGGGCTCGATCACCCAGCTACGGTCGCGCCATGAGCTACCCGTTGGAGCCGGGCGGCGGCGTGACGGTTCCCGTGGCCGTCGATCACGGGCAATTCATCGCTTGCGATCCCGAGGCCGAACTTGACATCGACTCGTATAGCAAGGAGGCGATACGACAAGGAGTCGCCCTCTGGGACGGTGGAGGCGGCATCACTGTCTTCACGGCGAGCCATTGGACTCACACCCTCGTCACCGTAGCCCTGCACCACGCGAGGCCTCGACTCCATCTCGACGAGTGTGACCATGTCGTCGAAGCGGGATTCTCCATACGCAGCCGGGGATCCACGCCTGGTCGAGGAGATGGGCGGCCGGGTCGACCGGCGGCCCGCGACCCGGTAGGGCTGCTCGACGAGCGCGACCGTGCTCCCGAGGCCGTTCGCGACGTCCGTAGCGAGCACGAGATCGGGCGCGCCGACGCCGCCGCCCGCGCCGTGGCCGAGGACGAGCGCGCCGCGCGCGTCGCCGGCGGGATGCAGGTGCGCCCGCGCGGGGCCGTGCAGGGTGTCGAGCTCGAGCATGGCCCGCAACGGTAGCCTCGGCGTGGTGTTCGACCACGTCGGCATCGCCGTCTCGGACCTGGCCGCGTCCGAGCGGTTCTACCGCACCGTCCTCTCCGTGCTGGGGGTCGAGCCCAGCCACGCGGACGCCGAGCTCGTCGAG
>JBKOYW010000239.1:0-5350 GCA_046744275.1 Actinomycetota bacterium | reverse complement strand
AGCAGCCAGATGGCTTGCGTGAAGCCGGAGGTCATGACGATCCGCTCGGGGTCGGCGAGCACGCCGCGCGTGCGGCCGAGGTAACGGGCGAGCGCCTCGCGCAGCTCCGGTCGCCCGCGCGGGTCGCCGTTGACGAGCGATTGGTCGGGCGCGCCGGCGAGCGCGCGCCGAAGCGCCCGCAGCCACAGCGCGCGCGGGAACGCGCCAAGATCGGGCCGCCCGACCCGCAGATCGAACCGCGCCGCAACAAGCGCTTGACGGGGTTGCGCGGCGTCGAGGCCTGGCGACGGCTGCGGCCCGGCGCCGACGCGCGTCGGCGGGCCCGGACTCGTGCGCAGGTAGCCCTCGACGGCGAGCTGGGCGTACGCGTCGGCGACGGTCCCGCGGGCGAGGCCGAGGTCGTGGGCGAGCGCTCGGGTCGACGGGAGCCGGTCACCCGGACGCAGCCGGCCGCTGCGGATCGCACCTCGGACCGCCTGCTCGACCGCCTCGCGGCGCCCGCCGCCGGCCTCCAGCTCGACGTGGAGGTCGAGCGAACTGGCCCAATCTCTCTGCACCGGACTGGCCCTTTCGGTTGGCTCACTCGGAGGCTAGCGTCCCGCGCCATGACCGCGACCACCCCGTCGCGAGTGGACATCGCCAAGGACGCCCGCGACCTCTACCGCGCCTACTGCGCGCTCGACCGCGCCGTGAGCGACTCAGCACTCGACGCCCGCCTCGCCGACCTCGTCAAGCTCCGCGCCTCGCAGCTCAACGGCTGCGCCTACTGCGTCGATCAGCACACGCACGACGCCCTCGCGGCGGGCGAGAGCCAGCGCAAGCTGTTCGCCGTCGCCGCTTGGCGCGAGTCGCCGCTGTTCAGCGACCGCGAGCGCGCGGCGTTCGCGCTCACCGAGGCGCTCACCCAACTGCGCAACGACAGCGACCTCGACGGCCCCTACGAGGCCGCGGCGGAGCACTTCGAGGCCGATGAGCTCGCCGCCCTGCTGTACGCGATCGTGACGATCAACGGCTGGAACCGCCTCGCGGTCTCGACCCATATGGTCTACGAACCGTGAGCACGGAGTTCACTGGCGAGGAACTGGGCGCGGGGGTGTCGATCATCCTCGTGGACACCCCGCCCGGCCGCGGCCCCGCCCTGCACCGCCACCAGTACGAGGAGGTGTTCGCGGTGCAGAAGGGGCACGTGACCTTCACCATCGGTGACGAGGAGCGGGTGGCTCGGGCGGGCGACGTCGTGGTCGTCCCGCCCAACACGCCACACGGGTTCGTCAACACCGGCGACGAGCCCCTGGGGATGGTGGCGATCCACGTCAGCCCCAGGTTCGTCACCGAGTGGCTGTGACTAGTCGGCCTTGAGCACCGACAGGATGTTGCCGGCCGGGTCCTTGAACCAGGCGATGTCCGGCCCCTCGCCGCGCCAGATGCCCTTCTCGTCCTGGTCGAACCCGTCGTAGCGCTCGAACTCCACGCCGCGCGAGGCGAGCTCGTCGACGGCCGCCTCCACGTCCTCGACCGGGAAGTTGAGGACCGTGTACGTGGCGGGGACGAAATCCGGCTTCGGGTAGACGAGCGTCGGCCGGTCGCCGCCCGCGAGGTGGAGCGTCAGCAGCCCGTTGTCGACGGACGTCCTGATGCCCAGCTTGTCGCGGTAGAACGGCTCAAGCGCCTCGATGTCGGGGGCGGCGAAGCCGCTGAATGCCTTGCTGGTGTCGAGCATGTCTAGCTCCCTTCCGAGTAGGCGGGCTTGAGGCGCGCGGCCTTCTCGGCCGCCTTGCGCTCCGGCTGGAGCACCGAGACGGTGACCGCGATCGCCACGAGGACGAGGCCGGCGCCGATCAGGTACGCCAGGTGGTAGCCGCCGTTGAGCGCGGCCAGCGCCGAGTCGCCCGTCTCGCGCAGGCGGCCGGTCTCCGACGACGCGAGCGTCGCCAGCACGGCGAGGCCGATCGCGCCGCCGACCTGCAGGGTGGTGTTGACGAGGCCGGAGGCCAGGCCGGCGTCGCTGGGCGACGCGCCCGACATCGACAGCGTCATCAGCGCGGGGAACGCCAGGCCGGCGCCCGCGCCGAGCAGGATCATGACCGGCAGCACGTGCGTCGCGTAGTTGCCGTCGACCGGCGCCTGCGTGAACACGAGCAGTCCGACCACGCCGAGCACGAGGCCGGGCAGCAGCGTGGCCCGCGCGCCGAAGCGCATGACGAGCGGCTGCGAGTAGCGAATCGAGAGCGTGCCCATCACGATCGTCGACGGCAGGAACGCCAGCCCGGTCTCGAGCGCGCTGTAGCCCAGGATCCGCTGGAGGTAGAGCGCGCCCATGAAGAACATGCCGAACATCCCGGCCACGAACAGCGCCTGGATGAGGTTGGCGCCGGCGACGTTGCGCGAGCGGAAGATCCGCAGCGGCACGAGCGGGTTGCTCGCGGTCGCCTCGCGCACGATGAACGCCGCGAGGAGAGCCAGCGAGCCCGCGCCGAGCACGAGCGTGCGGGTCGCGCCCCAGCCGTCTTCGGCCGCCGGCACGACGATCGTGTAGACGAGCAGCATCAGCGCGCCGGTGATGAGGGCGGCGCCGAGGACGTCCGCGCCCTTGCCGAAGCCGGCGCCGCGGTCGGGGGCGAGCAGACGCAGCGTCAGCGCCGCGGTCACGATCCCGATCGGGATGTTGACGAAGAAGATCCAGTGCCAGTTGATGGCCTGGGTGAGCACGCCGCCGGCCAGCAGGCCGACCGACGCGCCGGCGGAGGCCACGAAGCCGTAGATGCCGATCGCCTTCGCCTGGTCGCGCGGCTCGGGGAACATCGTCACGATCATGCCCAGGATCACGGCCGAAGCCATCGCGCCGCCGACGCCCTGGACGAAGCGGGCCGCGATCAGCATCTCCTGGCTCTGGGCGGCGCCGCACAGGAGCGAGGCGACGGAGAAGACGCCGAGACCGGCGAGGAACACGCCGCGCCGGGAGATGAGATCACCGAGGCGCCCGGCGAGCAGGAGCAGGCCGCCGAAGGCGATCAGGTAGGCGTTCACGACCCATGCGAGGCTCGACTGGGAGAAGCCGAGATCCTCTTGGATCGAGGGGAGCGCCACATTGACCACCGTGGCATCGAGCACGATCATCAGCATCCCGACGCACAGCACCACGAGTGCCATCCAGCGGGAGCGCTCGTCGGTTCCAATAGTCACGTTCTACGTCTCCTTGGGGTCTGGGGAGGACCTGTCTGGAGGTAAGACCGGGCGGGATCCGCGAACTCATCGGTCTAATCTGGGATTCATGGCCATCTCGACCGAGCAGGAGCTGCTGCGGGCCGCCCGCGCGGGCGACGAGGACGCTTTCCAGCCGCTCGTTGAGCCGTATCGCGGCGAGCTGCAGGCGCACTGCTACCGCATGCTCGGCTCGGTCCACGACGCCGAGGACGCGCTCCAGGAGGCGCTGCTGCGGTCGTGGAAGGGCCTCAAGCGGTTCGAGGGCCGCAGCTCGCTGCGCTCCTGGCTCTACACGATCGCCACCAACACGTGCCTGAACCAGCTCGCGAAGCGGCCCAAGCGGGTGCTGCCGGTCGACTACGGGCCGTCGTGGGACCCGCACGACGGCGTCGGCGAGCCGGTCGTCGAGTCGGTGTGGATCGAGCCGTACCCGGACGAGCGCCTCGCGAGCGGGCTCGCGAGCCCCGAGGCGCGCTACGAGCAGCGTGAGGCGGTCGAGCTGGCGTTCGTCGCCGCGCTCCAGCACCTGCCGGCCAACCAGCGCGCGGCGCTGATCCTGCGCGAGGTGCTCGGCTTCTCCGCGGCCGAGGTCGCCGACGCGCTCGAGACCAGCGTCCCGTCCGTCAACAGCGCGCTCCAGCGGGCGCGCAAGACCGTCGACGAGAAGCTTCCCGAGCAGAGCCAGCAGGCGACGCTGCGCGCGCTCGGCGACGACCGCCTGCGCGAGCTCGTGGAGAGCTACATGGACGCGCTGGACCGGCAGGACGTCGACGCCGTGGTCGCGATGCTGGCCGAGGACGCCGCCTGGTCGATGCCGCCGCTGGCGAGCTGGTTCCGCGGCCTCGACGACGTCCGCGGCTTCCTCGCCCGCGGCCCGCTGAACGGCGAGTGGCGGTGGCGGCGTGTCGCGACGACCGCGAACGGCCAGCCGGCGATCGGCGCCTACATCTGGGACGAGGCCGAGGGGTGCTACCTGCCGTTCGCGCTCGACGTCATGACGCTCGAAGGCGACCGGATCAAGGAGATCACGGCCTTCATCACGCGGGTGATGGAAGGTCGCGACCCCGAGTACTACGCGCGCTTCCCCGACCAGCCGCTCGACCCGGTGCGGAACGTCTTCGAGCGCTTCGGCCTGCCGCCCCGGCTGGCGTGACCGCGCCGCCGCTCGCCCGCCATCTCCTGCGCGCCCGCGACCTCGTCGACAGCCGCTACGCGGACTCGCTCGACCTCGAGGCGCTCGCACGCGCGGCGCATGTCTCGCCTCGCCACTTCAGCCGCAGCTTCCGCCGCACGTTCGGCGAGACGCCGCACCAGTACCTGATCACCCGCCGGATCGAGCGCGCGAGGCACCTGCTGCGCACGACCGACATGACGGTCGCGCAGGTGTGCCTCGCCGTCGGCTTCCAGAGCCAGGGCTCCTTCACGACGACGTTCCGCCGCCACGTCGGCATGTCCCCGACCGCCTATCGCCGCGCCAACGCCGGCCCGTCGCCGGCCGATCTCCTGCCCTTGTGCACGGTGCTCGCCTGGGCACGTGCACCTGGCGCGATTCGAGAAGACAGCGCGCGGCACGAGGGCTAGCGTCGACCGAAACGACACGAGGAGGCCGCGATGATCGAGGAGATGTCCCACGTCGGCGTGTGGGTGCACGACCAGGACGAGGCGAAGGCGTTCTACACCGAGAAGCTCGGCTTCGAGGTGCGCGAGGACGCCACGCTCGAGGACTTCGGCGGCTACCGCTGGCTCACCGTCGGGCCGCCCGGCCAGCCCGAGCTCAACCTGATCCTCAGCCGCCCCGGGCCGCCCGCGGTCGACCCGGAGTCCGCCGAGCAGGTGCTCGAGCTCGTGTCCAAGGGCGCGATGGGCGGCGGCATCTTCCGCACCAAGGACTGCCGCGCCACGTGCCGGGAGCTCGAGGCGCGCGGGCTCGAGCTGGTGGAACAGCCGGTCGAGCGCTTCTACGGAATCGACGCGTCGTTCCGCGATCCCTCGGGCAACCTATGGCGGATCGTGCAACAGCTGGAGCGCTAGGCGGGCTCCGGCAGCGGGCTCGCGCCCGGCGCCGCCTCCGGCTCGCCCGCGACCGCCGGGAGGCCGCGGAGCACGATCGCCGTCGCGGCGGCCGTCGCGAGCATCAGCACCGCGG
>JBKOYW010000458.1:0-10000 GCA_046744275.1 Actinomycetota bacterium | reverse complement strand
GCTCCTGATCGCCGTGCTCGGCTTCCTGCTGCTCTCGGGCGGCGACGGCGGCCGCAGCGACGGCGGCCAGACCGCCGAGCGACAGCCGACGGCGACGGCGACGGCGACGCCGACCGCCGAGCGTACGCCCGACGCCACGCGCGAGCCGACGCCCGAGCCGACCGCCGAGGCCACGCCGGAGTCGACGCCCGAGGCCACGCCGGAGGCGACCCCCGAGTCCTCCGGCGGGTCCGACCTCGACCGCGCCGCCGACCTCCAGGTCCAGGGCTTCAACGCCCGTCGCGCGGGCAACTACGAGCAGGCGCTCACCTTGTCCCAGCAGGCTCTGGATGCCTGCGGGGACACCCGGCAGCTCTCGCCGTGCGGCTTCGCGCTGTTCGAGGTCGGGGCGGCGCTGAACGCGCTCGGCCGCCCCGACGAGGCGATCCCATACCTCGAGCAGCGGCTCGCGCAGTACGGCGACAACAGCGCCGGCGAGGTCAAGCGCGAGCTGAAGGCCGCGAAGAAGGCCGCAAAGGGCTGACGTCCGCCGGGCGGACGCGGCCGATGTCGACCGCGGCCGGGTAGGGGAGCGGGAACATCTACGCCGGGACCTCGGCCAGGCGGGCCGCCACGCGGCGTCGCGCGGGCAGCTGCAGCAGCACGACCGCCGCGAGCACGAGCGAGCCGCCGAGCAGCTGGGCGATCGTGAGCCGCTCGCCGAGGGCGAGGAAGGCGAGAGCGACGGTGACCGGCGGCTCGAAGGTCGACAGGATCGCCGCCTCCGACGGCCCGACCCGGCGCAGGCCGGCGAAGAACGCCGAGACCGCGACCACCGTGCTGACCAGCGCGATGAGGATGAGCCAGAGCCACGCCTCGCCGGACAGCGCGAGGTCGAGCGAGCCGGTGGCCAAGCCGGCCGCCGTGAAGCTGGCCGTCGCGCCGGTCAGCACGAGGAGCGCGAGGGCGAACGGGTCGACTTCACCGATGATCCCGTCCGACACCAGGATGTAGGTCGTGTACGTCAGCGCGGCGCCGAGCGCGAGCAGCGCGCCAACCAGGTCGAAGGCGCCCGTGCCCGCTGCGAGCAGGACGAGCACCAGCCCGGTCGAGGCGATGACCAGCGCGGAGCCGGTCCGCAGGGACGCCGTCGCGCGGCCGAGCGCCAGCGCGGCGAGCGTCACGAAGACCGGATACGTGTAGAGGAGCAGCGCGACCATCGAGACGTCGAGCCGGCCGATGGCGGCGAAGTACAGCCCGGACTGGAGGCTGTAGCCGACGGCGCCGAGCCCGAGCCCGGTCAGCACGACGCGCCGCGGCAGCCGCCGCAGCCGGCCCCAGCCGCCGCTCAGGCGCAGCGCGACGGCGAACACCACCGCGGCGAGGCCGAACCGCACGAAAAGCGTGCTGGCGACGCTCGCGCCCGCGTCCGACGCGAGCGTGCCGAAAATGCCGAGCGTTCCGAACGCCGCGGCCGACAGGAGGCAGAGAAGGGCACCGCGCATGCCGCGATGATGCGCAACCGATGCGTCGAGAGCAACGGAACTTGCCGCTTGTTTTCATGCGATGATTTCGAACGATGCTCGACCTCCGCCGCCTGCGCCTCCTGCACGAGCTCAATCGCCGCGGCACGGTGTCCGCGGTCGCCGAGGCGCTCTCCTACAGCCCCTCGACCGTCTCCCAACAGCTCGGCGTGCTCCAGCGCGAGGCCGGCACGCAGCTGTTCGAGCCCGCCGGCCGGCGCGTGCGGCTGACCGACGCCGCGCTCGTCCTCGTCGACCACGCCGAGCAGCTGCTGGCCGCCGCGGAGGTCGCCGAGGCCGACCTCGCGGCCGCGGCGGCCGGCGCCGTCGCAGGCGTCGTCCGGGTCGGCTCGTTCCAGACCGCCAGCCTGCACCTGTTGCTGCCCGCGATGAACGCGTTGCGCGCGACCCATCCCGGCGTCCAGGTGCGCCTCGTGGAGGCCGAGCCCGAGCCGGCGCTGGAGGCGCTGCGCTCGCATGCGCTCGACCTCGCGCTGGCCGACGAGTGGGCGGGGACGCCGCACCCGCGCTGGCCGGGGCTCGACCGCGAGGATCTGTTCACGGAGGCCGTGCACATCGCGCTCCCGGAGGCTCACCGCGCGGCGGCATCCGGCGAGCCGGTGCCGCTCGCCGAGCTGGCGGACGAGGCCTGGGCGACCGGCTATCCCGGCGGCGGCATGGCCGCGCTCGTGCGCCGCGTCTGCAACGAGCACGGCGGCTTCGAGCCCCGGATACGCCACGAGACCAACGAGCTCACGATGCTGCTCGCGCTCGTTGCCGCCGGCCACGCCGTGACCCTGCTGCCCGAGCTCGCGCTGATCGGCGACCTCCCAGGCATCGCGGTCCGGCCGGTGGCCGACGCCGAGCTCACGCGCACGCTGTTCACCGCCGTCCGGGCCGGGGCCGACCGTCGCCCGGCCCTGGCGGCGGTGCGCGACGCGCTCAGGGCCCCTAGACCGGGCTCGCCTTCCAGCCGATCCGGCCCGTCCGGCACGTCGCCACGTAGCGCCCGTTCTTCGTGACGCGCACGCGGATGCGGAAGTTGCCGGTCCAGCGGCCGGACGTCCGCAGGCCGCCCTCGACCGACGTCCGGCCCTTGCCGCGCTCGCCGCCCGGGATCCTGAAGCGGAAGACCCCGCGGTCCTCGAACGACGTCGTCGTGGCCGAGTCGAGCGGCGGCAGGAACACGACGCCGGACCGCAGGCCCTTGCCGTCGTCGCAGCGCGCGCGGTACTTGATCTTCACCCTGTTGACGACCCCGTCGGCGCCGGTGGCGACCACCGCGGCACGGCCCTGGCGCGTCTTGCCGCGCCACGTCGCCGCATCGGCGACCGGGGCGAGCAGCAGGCCGGTGGCGGCGGCGCAGGCGCCCGTGATCAGCCGTGCGCGCATCAGACCGGCTCCGCCGTCCAGGTCACGCGCTCGAGCCGGCAGCGATCGACCAGCCGTCCTTCGCGCATCACGCGCGTCCGGACCCGGAACGTGCCGGTCCAGCGGTCGTCGGCGCCCAGCGTGCCGCGCACGAACACGCGATGGCGCGCGCGGTACTTGCCCTGGGCGCGGCCACGGTAGCTCGCGGCGTGCTCGAAGAGCGTCGTCTCCGAGACGTCGAACGGCGGGATGAACAACGTTGTGCTCACGTAGTGCCCCTTCCGGCACGGCGCCCGCCAGCTCACCCGCACCCGATTCACGAGCTCGTCGGTGCCGGTCCTGACCCACACCGCGCGGCCCTGCTTGGTCTGGCCGCGCCAGGTCCTCGCGTCGGCGGCAGCGGGAGCGACCACCACCGCTGCGCACACCGCGGCGAGGGCGAGGGTTCGCATGGCCGCTTTGTGACCGGATTCGCGCCGAACGAAACGCCTCGCGGCGCAGGCTCAGCCGGCGAGCTCGGAACGCATCGCCGCGAGCGCCATCACGACGTGCGCCGCGTGCTCGCCCTGGTCGCGCTTGCCGCCGCCGGTTCGGGCGAGCGCCTGCTCCATGTTCTCCACGGTCAGGACCCCGAACGCACACGGCACGCCGGTGCTCAGCTGTACGTCCTGGATCCCGCGGGCGGCCTCGGCGCAGACGTACTCGTAATGGTCGGTCTCGCCGCGGATCACGGCGCCGAGGCACGCGACGCCGGCGTAGCGGCCGCTGTCGGCCAGGTAGCGAGCCGCCAGCGGCAGCTCGAACGCTCCCGGCACGTCGTACACGTCCGCCTCGCCGTGCCCGGCCTCGCTGAACGCCCGCTGCGCCCCCGCCACGAGGCGCTCGGCGAGTTCGGTGTAGAAACGGCCGACGGCGATAGCGAACTTCACCCGCGACCCGCCTCGCGGTCGTGCACGTGCTCGTCGTGGAGCATCTGCTCGTCGAGCGCGAGCCCCTGGTGGTGCAACGAGTGACCGAGCCGGTCGCGCTTGGCGCGCAGGTAGGCCTCGTTGTGCGGGTTGGAGGCGTGCACGATCGGGATCTGGTCGGTCACTGAGAGGCCGTAGCCCTCGAGGCCGCGGATCTTCTTCGGGTTGTTGGTGAGGATCCGGATCGAGCTGAGCCCGAGGTCCGACAGGATCTGCGCGCCGATCCCGTAGTCGCGCAGATCCACCGGGAGGCCGAGCTCGAGGTTGGCGTCGACCGTGTCGAGCCCCTTGTCCTGCAGGTTGTAGGCCTTGAGCTTGTTCAGCAGGCCGATCCCGCGGCCCTCCTGCGCGAGATAGAGCAGCACGCCGCGGCCCTCGCGCTCGATCATCGCCAGGGCGGACTCGAGCTGCTCGCCGCAGTCGCAGCGCAGCGAGTGGAAGACGTCGCCGGTGAGGCACTCGGAGTGCACGCGGACGAGCACGTCCGGCTGCCCGTCGATCTCGCCCTTGACCATCGCCACGTGGTGCTTGTCGTCGACCAGCGAGCGGTAGCCGACGACGTCGAACTCGCCGAAGGCGGTCGGCAGCCGCGTGCTCACCACGCGCTCGACCAGCCTGTCGTGCCGGCGCCGGTAGGCGATCAGGTCGGCGACCGTGATCATCTTCAGCCCGTGGCGCTCGCAGTAGCGCTCGAGGTCGGGCACCCGCGCCATCGTGCCGTCGTCGTTCATGACCTCGCAGATGACGCCGGACGGGTTGAGGCCGGCGAGCCGTGCGAGGTCCACCGCCGCTTCGGTCTGGCCGGTGCGCTCGAGCACGCCGCCGGGCTTCGACTTGAGCGGGAAGACGTGGCCGGGCTGGACGAGGTCGCGCGGCGCCGACTCCGGGTCGATCGCCACCTGGATCGTACGCGCGCGGTCGGCCGCCGAGATGCCGGTGGTCACACCGTCGCGCGCCTCGATCGTCACGGTGAAGGGGGTCTCGAACGGCGACTCGTTCTTGGCGGCCATGAGGTCGAGCCCGAGCTCGTCGCAGCGCTGGGGGGTGAGCGCGAGGCAGATCAGCCCCCGCCCCTCCTTGGCCATGAAGTTGATCGCCTCCGGCGTGACGAACTGGGCGGCCATCGTGAGGTCGCCCTCGTTCTCCCGGTCCTCGTCGTCGCAGACGACGACCATCCGGCCGGCGCGGATCTCCTCGATGGCCTCCTCGATCGGCGCGAAGCTCATCGGGCCGGCACCAGGCGTTCGATGTACTTGGCGAGCACGTCCACCTCCAGGTTGACCGGCGTTCCCGTCGTCGCCTCCCCCAGGATCGTCCGCTCCAGCGTCTCCGGGATCAGCGAGACCTGGAGCCAGTCGTCTCCCAGCCCGGACACGGTCAGCGACACGCCGTCGACCGCAATCGAGCCCTTCTCGATCACGTAGCGCATGATCTCCGGCGGGGCGCCGATCGTGACGACGTGCGAGAACCCCTCCTCGCGCACGTCCCAGATCGTCCCCAGCCCGTCGACATGGCCCTGCACGAAGTGGCCGCCGAGCCGGTCGTCGGCGCGCAGCGGCAGCTCGAGGTTGACCTTCGAGCCCTCCTCCAGCGCGCCGAGCGACGAGCGCCGCAGCGTCTCGTGCATCACGTCGGCGGTGAAGGCGCCGTCGGGCAGCGCCGTGGCGGTCAGGCATACGCCGTTGACGGCCACCGAGTCGCCCTCGCGCAGCTCGAGCGCCGTCCGCACTGTCAGCCGCACGCCGCCGTCCGACGCGTCCACCGCGGTGACCGTCCCGAGGTCGGCGACCAGCCCGGTGAACAGCGTCACCACTCCTTCATGCGCGCCGAGATCAGCACGTCGTCGGCGACCCGGTCGCACTCGAGCGTGAGCGCGCGGGTCGCCTCGGCGATCCGCTCGACGCCCTCACCTTCGAGCGGGTCGCGGGCGTGCGAGCCGCCGAGCACGACCGGCGCGACGAACAGCCGGATCTCGTCGACCTCACCGGCATCGAGGAATGCGCCCGCCAGGTGCGGGCCGCCCTCGAGCAGGATCGAGGTGATGCCGGCGGCGCCGATCTGGCTGAGCGCGTTGCGCACACGGGCGGGCTCGTTCTCGCCGGTGGCCACGATCACGTCGGCGCCGGCGACCTCGAGCGCGTCGGCGGCCAGCCGCGGCGCGGCGCGCGAGATGACGACGGTAAGCGGCAGCTCGCCGGCGCCGCGAACGAGCTGCGAGTCGAGCGGCAGGCGGGCCTCCGAGTCGAACACGATCCGCCGCGGCTGGCGGTGGACGGCTTCGACGCGCGCGGTCAGCAGCGGGTCGTCGGCCAGCGCGGTGCCGATCCCGACCGCCACCGCGTCGCACTCGGCGCGCCAGTGGTGCGCGAGCCGGCGCGAGGCCTCGCCGGAGATCCACTTCGAGTCGCCGGTGCGGGTGGCGACCTTGCCGTCGAGCGTCATCGCCGACTTGAAGAGCACGTACGGCCGACCGGTGCGGGCGTGCTTGCGGAACGGCTGGTTGAGGAGGCGAGCGCGCGCGGCCAGCTCACCGCCCGCCACCACCACTTCCACCCCCTCGTCGCGCAGGATGCCGAGCCCGCGCCCGGCCGCCTTCTCGGTCGGGTCGTCGGAGCCGACCACCACGCGGGCGATGCCGGCCTCGAGGATCGCGTCGGTGCACGGCGGCGTCTGGCCGTGGTGGCAGCACGGCTCGAGCGAGACGTAGAGCGTCGCGCCGCGCGGGTCGGCGCGGCAGGCGGCGAGCGCCTCGCGCTCGGCGTGCAGCTTCCCGAAGGCGGTGTGGAAGCCCTCGCCGAGCACCTCGCCGTCCTTGACCACGACGGCGCCGACCAGCGGGTTCGGCGTCGTGCGCCCGCGCCCGCCCTCGGCCAGCTCGATGGCGCGGGCGAGGTGGGCGACGTCGGTCTGAAGGAGCGTTGGCACGGTCTCTCAGAAGCATATTGACTGACGAGTCAACAATCTCGCAGTCGGTAGATGACGATCTCGGGACCGGGCCGCTGATACCCCAGCGGGTAGCTGTTGAACGAGAAGTCGAACGAGAAGCTGCGCAGCGGCTCGTCGCCGAGGGGGCTGACCCGGTAGACGACGTCGGCGCGCTCCCTCAACTCCTTGTAGTAGCGAATCGCCTGTGGCACCTCCTCCGGCTCGGTCAGCGCGCGGCCGTACTGCGTCGAGCCGGCCACGACGTAGCAGTAGCCGGCGCGCTCGTAGCGGTCGAGCAGGCTGGTCCGCAGCGTGCGCTCGAAGTCCTCGAGCTTGACCACGCGGCCGCGGAAGCGCGAGGTCGGCCACTTGATCCAGCGGTTGCCGGTCCCCGTGGCGGCCGACGGATGGCCGGTGTCCATCGCCCACTGGTCCGGGGCGATCGGCTCGATCACGACCCGGTCGCCCTCGGGGATGTTGTCGACCATCCAGGCGCGCGCCAGGGCGCGCGTGTCGTCGCGCGCGAGCACGACGTCGTTGTGGATCGAGAAGACCAGCCCCTGCGCGCACAGCAGCACGCCGGCGGCGACGACCGGCCAGAGGCGACCGGCGCGGATGCGCTGCGCCCCCTCGACCGCCGCCCAGGCGGCGAGCAGGCACAGCAGCGGGTAGATCGGCAGCAGCCAGCGGGCGAAGAAGCGGTCCTGGATGCCCATGAAGAGCAGGAACACGAGCGGCGCCGGCACCAGCACGAGCGCCAGCCGCCGGTCCCGTACGGCGAGCCAGACGGCGCCGGCCGCGGCGGCCAGCGCCGGCACCCAGCCGAGGCCCCAGGTCAGCGTGCCGAGGTAGTAGAGGAGCCCGCTGTCGCCGACGAGGCCGAGCTTGCCGCCTCCGTCGCTCGACGCCTCCGACTGCTGCTCGAGCCCGTCGCGGAACCCCTCCCAGTCCAGCACCGCGTAGGGGTTTGCGACCACGAACCCCGCGACGGCCAGGACGCCGGCCAGCGCCAGCCCCCGAACAGGGCTTGTGCGTGGGCGCGACGACGTCGCTGCGGCGGCGACCAGGCACAACACCACGATCCCCGCCGTGTACTTGGTGGCGCAGGCGACGCCGAGCGCGGCTCCGGCGAGCGCGTAGTCGAGCAGCCGGCCGTGCCGGTACACGCCGGCGATCCCGACCAGGCTCAGGCACAGCGGCGCCAGCGCCGGCACGTCGTTGACCGCGAGGTGGCCGTAATGGACGGGCAGGAAGGCGACGGCCAGCAGCGCGCCTGCCACGAGCCCGACGCGGAGGTCCCAGAGCCGCCGTCCGGCCCACGCCAGGAAGCCGACCGCCGCCGCGCCGAGCACCGCCGACAGCACGCGCGCGATCGTGAACGCGCTGCCGGGGTCGGCCGCGAACGCATCCCCGATCGCCTCGCGCGCGCCCCAGCGCGCCCAGAACGCGACGTGGAGCAGGTACGTGTAGGCGGGCGGGTTGATGAAGTAGTCGGGGTTCAGCGAGTGCCCGAACATGCCGATCGCCCGCGGCACGAAGTGCGCGTTCTCGTCGGCGTTGAAGACGTACGGCAGCCCGTGGTCGATCCCCCATAGCCGCAAGGCGAGGGCGACGACCACGAGCGCCGCGAAGGCGCTAGCAGTTCGCATACGCGGCGTAGAAGTCGCCGGTCTGGACCCGCTCCCAGCCGGCGGGCGGCGACTGGATCAGCGGCGAGTCGGTGTCGTTGCTCCACGCGTGCTTGAACACGGCGAAGCGGCTCGTGACGACGAGGGCGACGCCTCGGTTGGGCCGCGGCGCCTCGGGATCGGCGCGCGGGATCACGCGGCTGCTGGGGGCGTCGAGGATCCAGCGCGAGTCTGGCACCAGCTTGTGGTTGGGCACGGTGAGCGGACCGCAGCGCAGGCCCTCCTGGACCGCGGGCGAGTTCAGGACGCGCACGAGGTCGTCGTGCGCGGCGCCGCGGAACGTCAGCTCGGAGTCGAAGTAGTCGAGCCGCACCTGCGTGGCGGTGAACACGACACCGACCAGCACGATCGCGGCCGAGCCTGCCATCCACCAGGTGCGCATCGGGCCCGGGCGCAGCATCGTGAAGCCGCCGAGGAAGACGGCCGCGAAGACCAGCACGGCGACCGCCGCGATCGCGAGGTAGCGCTCGATCACCGAGGCGCCGGCCACCCCGATCAGCACGAACGTCCCGACGCCCGAGGCGAGCAGGACCAGCGGCATCACCGCGCGCCGCGGCGCCAGCGTCACCGCGAGCACGAGGCCCGCGGCGGCCGCGGCCATGATCGGCGGCTTGACGATCAGGTTCAGGAAGCCCGGGATCGCCGTCGGCAGCTCGGCGAGCGAGCGCTGGCGCCCGAGGTCCTCGGCGGACGTGCTCGTGTAGAGCAGCGAGAACAGCGGATCGCCGGTGACCGCGAGGTCGGTCGCCGTCCACACCACCGGCCCGAGCGCGGCGAGCGCGGCGTACAGCGCGCGCTCGCGCCACGTCGCGCGCCACGCCAGCCACAGCCAGTACAGGCCGGCGAGCACCCAGGCCTCCGGGCGCAGCATCCCGGCCGCCGCGAGCAGGAGCAGGACCGGCACCCCGCGTCGCGGCGAGCGCGCCTCGAGCACCGCCGCCCAGACGACCAGCGCCATGTACGGGATGTCGATGTAGCCGCGCGCGGCCAGGAACCCGAAATCGAACCGCGTCAGCACCAGCACGGCGGCGATCCCGCCCACCAGCGGCGTGAACGCGATCTGCCCCAGTCGGTAGACGCCCCAGATCAGCCACAGGAACGAGGCGAAGATCAGCGCGATCCACAGCCGGTCCCCGACCTCCCCGACCAGCGACAGCACCGCACCCGCCGCGATCGCCAGTGGATGCTCGGTCGGCACGCGGAAGCCCTCGAACCCCGGCGTCTCGAGGTGGAGGATCTCCCGCCCCCACAGCAGCGAGTAGTAGGAGTCGTAGTTGGGGTACGTGGGATAGACGAAGAACCCGACCGCGAAGGCGACGCACAGCAGCCCGAACGCGACGCGCGCGATCGTCTCGGCGTCGAGCGAGCGGACGCGCGCGAGCGCGGGCCGCCGCGTGAGGGTCAGGCCTTCCATGAGCGGTTACAGGATGACGAGGCGATACCGTCTTATCGCGCGCCAATGAAGCTGATCATCCAGATCCCGTGCCTGAACGAGGAGGAGACCCTCCCGATCACGCTGGCCGACCTGCCGCGTGAGGTCCCGGGC
>JBKOYW010000193.1:0-8745 GCA_046744275.1 Actinomycetota bacterium | reverse complement strand
GTACATGAGGATGAGCGTGTCGTAACCGACGGCCTCGGCCATACGGGCCATCGATCCAGCTGCCGCTACCGGCTGCGGCACGACCCCGTCGTCGCTCGCCCGTGATCGGCGCAGGACGTCCAGCCAGAACCGTGCCTTGCCGGCTTCCATCAGCGCCGCCGTCTGGTCGATCCAGCGGTCCTCGAGCGCCACGTGGAGCAGGACAAAGAGCAGATCCCGCGCAATATCGAGCGCTCCTGCGTGCGCGTGCTCGTCGCGAGCGAGGTCGGAGCGCAGCTCGTCGTAGATCTCGATCCCCCGGGCTGCGGCGGAGCGCGCTCGGGTCATGTCGCGCTCGGCGAGCCGCGTGAGCGCGAGCGTGCGCAGGATGCGCATGGCGAGCACCGAGCGGGTGCTGCCCTTGCGGACGGCGTCCCAGGCGGACCGTAGGTGGCTCACGGCCGCCTCGCGGTCGCCGTCGGCGAACGTGATCTCGCCGAGGTTGTACTCGTCCATGGCCAGCATCCGCATCGCTCCGCAGTCCCGGTGAGCATCGCTGGCGGCCTCGAGTTGCTCGATGCCCTCCTGGACGCGCCCGGCGCGCACGTAGGCCGCTCCCAGGTTGCTGGCGATCGCGCCGCGGATCCGCGCATCCGGATGCGCGGCGGCGTCACGGTCCGCCGCCTGCAGGAGCTCGATCGCCTCGTCGACACGGCCGGCGGCGAGCGCGAGCGCCCCCTTGGCGTTCCGCTCGGCCAGGCGCCCTTGCGCGCCGCCACCCTCGGGCCACGGTCCCTCCCAGGCGAGGTCGGCGATCGCCGCATCGGAGCCGGTCTCACCGCGCGCCGCCGTCATGTCGGCCAGGTGGGCGTGGGCCAGCCGCCGCACCGCGGCCACATCGTCGCCGGACGACTCGTCGACGATGGCCAGAGCCTCCCGATAGTCAGCCTCGGCGTCCGCGAAGCGACCGAGCCCTTCGAGCGCGATCGCACGATGGAGGAGCGCGCGGGCATGGCCGCGCGGGTGGCCCGGCGAAGCAGCCCAGAAGCGAACGCTCTCATCGAACCGGTCGAGCGCTTCGTCATAGCGCTCGAGCGCCTGAGCGGCGGCGCCCGCGTACTCGACGAGGAGCGGGCGCATGGCCGTCAGCACCTCGGTGCGCTCGCCGTCCTGCGCGAACACCGCGAGCGCCCGCGTCGCCGTCTCGTGGAGCTCGGCGTAGCGGCCGGATGCGGAGAGCGCGCGAAGCTCCAGCATCATGGGGAAGAGCTTCAGAAATGCGTCGAGGGCCGTCACAGATCGTCATCCGAGACAGTGTCGGCGACCCGGCGCTCGACCCTGTCGGCGAAGGCCCGGTGGTCGTCGGTCATGCGCCCGGCAGCGGTGAGCGCCGACGTGCAGCGGCGGACGACGTCGGCCCAGCTCGCAAGGTCGGACGCGGGGTGCAGCAGGCTCAACGCGAAGAGCGCGGCGCTCGCCGACCCCAGGTCCTTGATCTCCAGCGCGCCCTCGGCGATGAGCATGACGTACTCCGTCTTGGGCCCAAAGGCGGCGTCGCGGTTGTCCGAGAAGTCGAAGAGCATGTGCTCGAGCGTCGGACGATCCAAGCGCGCGCAGTGCGGTGGGCGACGGAGCAGGTCGCTCGCGGCCGAGTGCGTCAGCTTGGCGCCCTGCACCTGCATGGCGAGGGCGATGACCAGCCACTGCACACGCGGACTTGCTCGCCGGATTTCGTCCGCGCGGCCGGCAAGCGCACGGCGCACGTCCTCCGCCAGCAGCTCCAGTTCGCGCGCGAACGGCGCGTCTTCGGCCCGAACGGCGGACGCGGCCCGGTCGAGCACCTTGAGCCCCCAGCCCTCGAGCGCCGTGCGGTTGCGCTCGGCGAAGCGCACCACCTCCTCTCGGTCGATGTTGAAGTACCTCGTGCGGTGCACGAGATACATCAGCAGTTGCGGCGCATCTGGCGGCTCCCTCAACGGCACCTCGTCGAGCAGCCTGTCGGGCCGCTCATCTTCCATGAGGGCGTCGGCGACGGCCTCAGGATCGCCGTCCAGAGGCACGTAGACGACCTCTGATCGGTCGCGGTGCATGCGGTGCTCGCCTCGGCGCGATGCTCTCACGCACACAGGTCGCGGGCAACCGCTCCGGGCTCCGGCGCCGTCAGGTTGGCACGGCCAGCATTGGCACCCTGCTGAAGTGCAGGAGCTTGTGCGGCGCCGTGCCGACCACGGCGCCGCGCAGCGGGCTGTCGCCGTAGGTGCCGACCACGATCGCGACGTGGAGCACGCGCTTCGCGCCGTCGGAGTCGTCGCAGCCCGACGACGAACATCAGTCGCCCGCCGGGGCGCCCGCCGTCTCGGCGACCACGACGCGGCCGCTCGCCACCGCCGGGTCGACCGCCTCGAAGCCGCGGCGCGGGAAGTAGCCGCGCGGGTTGCCGGCGCGCCACGCGATCATCAGTACCGCGCCGAGCACGAGGAACCCGGCCCCGATCACCAGCGGCAGGCCGAGCCCAAGCACGGCGCTGCCGCTGGTCAGCCCGTCAGGGCGACCGAGCGGCCGGCGATGAAGCCGTCCGTCGCCACGATCGCGTCGATCACCTCGGCTGGGATCGGGCCGTCGGTCGTGACCGCCATCACGGCGAGGTCGCCGCGCTTGGTCTCGTCGTAGCCGGGCGGCTCGCGCCCGACCGCGGCGGCGGAGATGTTCACGCCGTGCTGGCCGAACACGGTGCCGACGCGGCCGACCATGCCGGGGACGTCCTGGTAGTGGAAGAGCGCCAGATAGCCCTCGTCCATCTGGAGGTTGAAGCGCTGGCCCCACGCCTCCAGAAGGTGCGGGCGGTGCACCTGCCCGAGCGTGGTGCCGACCACGCGGGTGCGCTCGCCACCGGCGACGACGGTGACGCGGACGAGGTCGGTGAAGTCGCGCGCGATCCGCTCCTTGCGCTCGGAGATCTGGATCCCGCGCTCCTCGGCCAGCGTCGGCGCGTTGACGAGGTTGACCTCCTCGTCGGTGTGGCCGGCCAGCAGGCCGTTGAGGACCGAGAGCGTGAGCAGCCGCGTGTCGCGCTCGGCGATCCTGCCGAGGTACTCGAGCTCGACGCGATCGACGCTCGAGGACTCCGCGAGGCCCACCGCCACGCGGCCGAGGCCGCGCGCCAGCGGCAGGAACGGGCCGAGGACCTCCATGTCCTCCGCGCTGACGGCGGGGATGTTGACGGCGGTGGAGACGACACCGCCGGTCAGCGCGGCGACGACCTGCTCGGCGGTCTGGATGCCGGCGCGGTCCTGCGCCTCGGTGGTGGAGGCCGCCAGGTGCGGCGTGACCACCACGTTGGGATATCCGAACAGCGGGTGGTCGGTCACCGGCTCATGCGTGAACACGTCGAGCGCCGCGCCCGCGACTTTGCCCGAGTCGAGCGCCGCCTTGAGCGCGTCGTCGTCGACCAGCTCGCCGCGCGCGCAGTTGACGATCCGCACGCCGTCGCGGCACTTAGCGAGCGCCTCGGCGTCGAGCCAGCCCTTCGTCTCCGGCGTCTTTGGCAGGTGGATCGAGATGAAGTCGGCCAGCGCGTACAGCTCGTCGGACGACTCCGCCTTGTCGACCCCCAGCTCGCGGAAGCGGGTGGCCGACACGAACGGGTCGAACGCGACCACGTGCATGCCGAAGCCCTGCGCGCGCGCTGCCACGAGCTGGCCGATGCGCCCGAACCCGAGCAGGCCGAGCGTCTTCTCGTACAACTCGACGCCGCCCCACTTCGAGCGCTCCCAGCTGCCGCCGGTCAGCGCCGAGTGCGCCTGCGGGACGTTGCGGGCGAGCGCGAGCAGCAGCGCGACTGTGTGCTCGGCGGCTGTGATGACGTTCGACTGCGGGGCGTTGGCGACGATGATGCCGCGCTTGGTGGCCGCCTCGACGTCGACGTTGTCCACCCCCACGCCGGCGCGGCCGATCACCTTCAGCTTCGTCGCGCGCGCGATCAGGTCGGCGGTCAGCTTGGTCGCCGAGCGGATCAGGATCCCGTCGTAGTCGCCGATGCGGTCCGCCAGCTCGTCGGCGGTCCAGCCCGCCCCGACGTCGACGTCGAAGCGCTCGCGCAGCATCTCGACGCCGGCAGGGGCGATCTTCTCGGCGACGAGGATCCGGGAGGGCTCGGTCAGCTCGGGCGCGGTCACGCAGCGGCGGGAACGCCGGCCTCGAGGAACACCCGCTGGGCGGCGCCGGCGCCCGCCCCGTGGTCGACCTCGCGCCCGAGCTGGTGCAGGACCATCTCCAGCCCGGATAGCGATGTCAGGATGTCGAACGCGCCGAAGTAGCCGCAGTGCGCGATCCGCAGGATGCGGCCCTTCAGGTGGTCCTGGCCGCCGTTGGCGGTGATGCCGAGCCGCCGCAGGCCGCCCGGCACCTTGCCGCCGTCGATGTCCTCCGGCAGCTCGATCGCGGTCACGACGGTCGAGCGCTCGTCCGGGTCGCCGAAGAGCTCGAGACCCATCGCGGCGGCGCCGGCGCGGGTGGCGCGCGCGAGCAGCCGGTGCCGAGCCATCACGTCGTCGAGGCCCTCCTCCTCGATCATGTCGAGCGCGACGTCGAGCCCGAGGAACAGCGAGACGGCGGGCGTGAACGGGCTGGCGCCCTTGCGCTGGCTCCTGGCGGTCCGCCCCCAGTCGAAGTAGTAGCGGCCGCCGCCGCGGGACTCCGCGTACTCCAGCGCGCGCTCGGACACGGACGCGAAGGCCAGGCCGGGCGGGCACATGAGCGCCTTCTGCGAGCCGGCGACGACCACGTCCACGCCCCACTCGTCCTGCCGCAGCTCGGCGGCGCCGAGGCCGGAGACGGCGTCGACGGCGAGGATCACGCCGTGCTTGGCGGCTACCTCGGCGATCGCCTGGATGTCGTGGACGATGCCGGTCGAGGTCTCGCTCAGCGTGGCGAACGCGACCTTGATGTCGTCGGTAAGCAGCTTGTCGATCTCGGCCGGATCGAGCCGCTCGCCCCAGCCCGGCTCGTAGCGCACGAGCTCGGCCCCGTAGGCCTCGCAGAGCTGGATCCAGCGCTCGCCGAACTTGCCGGCCGCGCACGCCAGCACCCGGTCGCCGGGGCGGACGAGGTTGGCGACCGCAGACTCCATCGCGCCCGACCCGCTGGACGCGAACGCGAGCACGTCGTTGCGCGTCCGGAACACGGCCGGCAGCCGGCCGAGTACGCGCTCGTAGAGCTCGTCGAAGGCCGGAGCGCGGTGATAGAGCATCGGCGCGGCCATCGCCTGCGACACGGCGGGCGGCATGGGGGTCGGCCCGGCGGTCATCAGGTACTGCTTCGTGAACGGGTTGGGAGTCATGCGAGACCCTTGTCTGGTGGGGAGGTCGCGCCGCAGGTTAGTGGACTTATGGCGGGGGCCACTTAGCCCGAACGCTGCTCGAGATCCCTCCGCAGCTCCTCGAGGTCGACCCCCGACGCGATCAGCGCCACCCACACGATCATCCCGACGACGCCCAGCACGACGCCGACGATCCCGAGGATCACGCCGGCGTGGGCGACCCCGTCGCCGGTCTTCGTCTGGCCCGAGGTGACCCGCTTGCGACCCTGGACGCCCGCGATCCACGCCGCGATCGAGGCCGGGATCGAGAACAGGAACCCGGCGCCCGCCGTGAACACCACGAGCAGCACGCCGAGGATGCCGAGCACGAGCGCCGTGGTGGCCGCGCCGTTGCCCGGCTGGGACGGCGTTTGGAAGATGACGGGCCGCTCCGCGATTGGCGCGGCGGCCGGCTCGGGGTCGGGCGGAGCCGGCTCGAAGAGCGGCGGCGGCCGGCCGCCGGGGGCGCGCGGCGGCAGCCAGCCCGAGGTCGTCGGCTCGTCGGCCATCGCATGGATTGTCGCAGCGCCGGCCGTCCGAACCGCAGCCGCGACGATCGGCTCAGAACTCGGTCTCGATCCAGTCCATCATCGAGCGCAGCTGCTTGCCCTCGCGCTCGATCTGGTGATCGGCCTGCTCGGCCCGCATGCGCTTGAAGTTCTCCTGGCCCGCACGGTTCTCCGCGATCCACTCGCGCGCGAACGCGCCGGACTGGATCTCGCCGAGGACGTCGCGCATCGCCTGGCGCGTGGTCTCGGAGATGATCCGCTTGCCGCGCGTGTAGTCGCCGTACTCAGCGGTGTTGGAGACCGAGAAGCGCATGCCGCTGAGCCCCTTCTCGTACATGAGATCGACGATCAGCTTGAGCTCGTGCAAGCACTCGAAGTAGGCGAGCTTCGGGTCGTAGCCGGCATCGACGAGCGTCTCGTAGCCCGCCTGCACCAGCTCGGACACGCCGCCGCAGAGGACGGCCTGCTCGCCGAACAGGTCGGTCTCGGTCTCGTCCTTGAACGTCGTCTCGATCACGCCGCCGCGCGTGCAGCCGATGCCCTTGGCGTACGCGAGTGTCAGCTGGAGCGCGTCGCCGGAGGCGTCCTGGTGGACGGCGACGAGGCCGGGGACGCCGCTGCCCTCGAGGTACTGGCGGCGCACGAGGTGGCCGGGGCCCTTCGGTGCGACGAGCGCGACGTCGACCTCCGGCGGCGGCTCCACCTCCTTGTAGTGGACGGAGAAGCCGTGGCCGAACAGCAGCGTCTTGCCGGGCGCGATGCCGTCGCGGATGTGCTCGTGCCAGACCTGGCCGTGCAGCTCGTCGGGCAGGAGCACCATCACGACGTCGCCGCGCGAGGCGGCCTCCGCCACGTCGGTGACCTCGAGGCCGTTCGAGCGCGCCTGCTCGACCGACTTCGAGTCCGGCCGCAGGCCGACGACGACGTCGACGCCGGAGTCCTTGAGGTTGAGCGAGTGGGCGTGGCCCTGGGAGCCGTAGCCGAGGATGGCGACGGTCTTGCCGTCGAGCAGGTTCAGGTCGGCGTCGTTGTCGTAGTACATAGGGCGGTGGAGGTTACGCGGTCGCGGCGGCGACCCACGTCCGCGCGGGCACGGCCAGAGCGCCGTCGTCGGCTGTCCAGGGCGCGGCCTGCTCGGCGAGCGCGGCGACCACGTCGTCCTCCTCGCCCGGGCCGAGCGGCGCCTCGCGGACGCGCAGCGAGGTGTCGCGCGACGCCTCCCACCAGGCGCGCGCGGACGGATGGCGGAACGCGAAGTCGAGCGCGTGGACCTCGTACTCGACGAAGCCGGTGGCGTCGAACATGTCGGCGATCACGCCCTCCCCGGCCCACGCGAACTGGCCGGGGCCGGGTGGCACCGGCTCGACCTTGCCGCGGGCGAGCAGCTCCTTGACCGGCAGCACCGTCCACGGGTTGTCGTCGGGATCGGTCCACGCCGCGAGCGCGACGCGGCCGCCGGGCTTGAGGACGCGGCGGGTGTCACGCAGCGCGGCCTCGGCGTCGGGCATGAGCATGTAGCCCCAGCGGCAGAGCACGCCGTCGATGCTCGCGGCGGGCTGGTCGATAGCCTCGGCGTCGATCTGCCGGAAGCGCACGTGGCCGATGCCGAGCTGTTCCGCGCGGCGCTGGGCGGCGTTCAGCATCTCGGGCACGAGGTCGGAGGTGATGAGCGTCCCGCCGGGCGCGATCAGCTCGGCGGCGAGGAAGCCGGTGTCGCCTATGCCGGCGCCGATCTCGAGCACCGTGTGGCCGGGCTGGGGATCGATCGCGTCCACCATCCACGAGGACACCGGCATGGTGTCGCGCCGGTAGTCGTCGGCGTGGGCCGCCCAGCCCTCGGCCACGGTCGCCCAGCGCCGGCGGTTCTCCTGCCGGTAGTTCATCCCAGCTCCCGCCGCAGCAGCTTGCCGGACGCGGTGCGCGGCAGCGCGTCGGCCACCTCGATCGTCTTCGGCACCTTGAAGCGGGCCAGCCGCTCGCCCGCCCACGCGCGCAGCTCCAGCTCGCTGGCCTCGGAGCGCAGGACGACGCGCGCGGTCACCGCCTCCCCCCACTCCGGGTGCGGGCGGGCGAACACGCCGGCGTCGGCGACGGCCGGGTGCTCGAGGAGGACGGCCTCCACCTCGGCCGGGGCGACGTTCTCGCCGCCGCTGACGATCGTGTCCGCCTTGCGGCCGGTCACGATCAGGCGCCCGCGTTCGTCCAGGCGCCCGAGATCGCCGGTGCGCAGCGTGCCGCCGCCGGCCACGGACGGGCCCTCGACGAGGATCTCGCCGTCGGGCGCGAGCGAGACGGTGACGCCGGGGAGCGCGCGGCCGGAGGTCTCGACGTCGCCGATCTCGCCGACCGTGACCGACGAGCACGCCTGCGTGAGCCCGTAGGTCGGGGCGACGGGCCAGCCGGCGTCGCGCGCTCGCGTGAGCAGGGCCCGGTCGGCGGGCGCGCCGCCGAGGAGGACCGCGCGCAGCCGCGGCCCGGGTGCGGTGTCGAGCAGGCGGACGAGCATGGTCGGGACCATCGAGGCGAGCGTGACGTCGCCGGTCTCCGGCGGGCCGAGCACCGCGGTGGTTGCGTAGATCGCCGAGCGCAGCAGCACCATCAGGCCGCCCACGTGCGAGAGCGGGAGCGGGCACAGCCAGCGCTCGTTCGGGTCGAGCCCGAGCGCCACCGCCGAGCCGAGCGCGTTCGCCTGGATGTTGCCGAGCGTGAGCTCGACCGGCTGCGGCGCGCCGGTGGTGCCGGAGGTGTGCACGACCAGCGTTCCCTCGCCCGGGGTGAACGGGCCGCGGCCCCCGACCGTCCCGTCGACCACGGTCGCTGCCATGTCTAGCACCGCCGCGCGCTCGCGCTCGCCTAGGCGCAGGTCGACCGGCATGGCGGCGGCCCCGAGCAGCAGGCAGC